>CP155570.1:600000-900000 GCA_041428575.1 Sporomusaceae bacterium ACPt | reverse complement strand
GGCCCCGGCCAAACCGCAGAAAAAACCGCTGATCAATACAGCCTGAAGGCGAATACGGTCAGGATTGATCCCCACGCTGGCGGCAGCTTCCGCATGTTCTCCCACCGAGCGAATGTGCAGCCCTTTGGGGGTGCGGCAGAGGAACAGGTGTACCAGCACCACCATCAGGAAAGCTATGTATACCATGACAGAGTGGCCTTTAAAGAGGTCTCCTATGTAAGGAAGACCTGACACCAGCGGCAAATCTACAACCGGAAAACCAATAATGCGCGGGTCGGACAATGACCCTTTCACATGGAAAATGGTCCGCAGCAAGTAGGTGGTAAAAGAAACGCCAAAAAGGTTGATCGCAATACCGGCGACAATGATATCGCACCTGTATTTGACGCCGAACAGCCCGAAAATCGCCGCAGCGAGAATCCCGGTCACAATCGCCGCCATTGTTGCTGCCAGAATCGAGCCGGTATAGTAGCTTACCATTACGGCGCTGAAGGCCCCGAACAACATCATGCCTTCCATCCCGATGTTTAAGATGTTAGCCTGCATAGTATGCAAACCTCCCAGTCCTGCCAGGAGGATCGGTGTGGCAATGCGAATCCCGGCCACAAGGACACTGAAGTTAACCAAATTATCCAGAGTGTCCATTACTCTCCCTCCTTGTGCACCAGTTTTCCCAGAACAGGTATACTCTGCAGTTTTTTACGGAAAGCCCCGTTTTGCTGCACATACGAAAACATTCCCTCGGCAGTGACAAAGAAAATAATGATAGCCACCAGCGATGTGATCAGTTCTTTCGGCACCTCGGTTGTCCGGTCCATGTACGTGGCACCGGTCTGCAGCGCGCCATAGAAGAACCCTGCCACGAGAATACCCAGCGGATGGTTACGGGCCAATAAAGAAACTGCGATCCCCTCAAACCCGTATCCTGGCGAAAACTGGTCAATGAAGCGATATAAGATCCCCATAATCTGGCAAGCTCCGGCGATACCGCCGATCGCACCGCTGATCAGCATGGAATAAATCATGGTTTTCTCCACATTAATGCCAACATAATAAGCGTAATGCGGATTCATGCCGGTCATGTTGAAGTTATAGCCCCAGGTAGTCCGCTTAAAGAACCAGTACAGGAAAATTGCCAATAAGACAGCAAGAAACAGCCCGATATGAACTCTTGACGGCGGCAAGAAACGGTATAAATGAGCAGTTTCCAGAATCAAAGGAGTCTGCTGGCTGCCTGCCGTAACATCCTTAAACGGGATGGCAACCAGATAGGCGGTAAACAGAATGGCAACATAGTTTAGCAAAATGGTTGTTACTGTCTCATCCACCTTATACACCGCTTTGGTATAACCCGGAATAAAGGCCCAAACTGCCCCTACCAGGGCAGCGGCGGCCAAAACCATGGGAACATGAATAATAGCGGGAGCTGATACATAATGTCCGACAAGAAAGGCCGCAAAGGCACCCAAATAAAGCGACCCCTCCACACCTGCGTTAAATACACCGGTCCGGAAAGCTACTGCTGTCGCCAAGCCGGTTAAAATAATGGGAATTGACCGGTCCAGCGATTCGGCAAGCCGCGAAAACCCGCCAAACGCTCCCTGCACCATCTTGCCGTAGGCAAATAGAGGGTCCTGGTTGGACAGCATAATAATAAATGTCCCGATAAACATAGCCATACAGATGGCGAGAACAGGACGCAGGAGATTGCTGCCGATCATTTTACGAAACCCTGCCACAAGCCCCGCCCCCTTCCCCCCACCATCCGCTTACCGCCGGTCATATACAGCCCGACCTCGTCTTCGTTGGTTTGCCTGGTGATTAGTTCGGCTACGATCTGACCTTCATACAGTACAATCAGCCGGTCACTTAACGACAGCACTTCCTGCAAGTCTGCCGAGACCAGTAAGATGCCTTTACCCTCGTCCCGCTTGGCTACAATCAGACGGTGAATGAACTCAATGGCACCAATGTCCACACCCCGGGTAGGCTGGGAAGCCACAATCAGGTTGGCGTTAGAGGCCAACTCCCGGGCAATAACCACTTTCTGCGCATTGCCGCCTGATAGCGATTTGACAGGATCATAAATGGAACCGGTTTTTATACCGTAGTCTTTTACCGCTTTTTCCACGTATGTTTCAATTTCCGCCATACACAGAACCCCTTTATGGGAATAAGGGTTATCCAAATGCAGGCCGCCAATCAAATTTTCCAGAATACTGGCATCCCGGCACAGCCCGCTGGTAAAGCGGTCCTCAGGAATATGAGCCACACCCAGGTGGCGGATCTCCCTGACTGTCTTACCTGCCAGGTTCACGCCGTCCTTGATGACCTGTCCTGCCTCCACCCGCCGCAAGCCACATATGGCTTCCACCAACTCGGTCTGGCCGTTTCCTTCGACGCCCGCCACCCCCAGAATCTCACCGGAGCGAACCTGGAAAGACACGCCCCTGACGGCAGGCAGGCCGCGCTGGTCGGATACCCAGAGCTTTTCGACTGCCAGAATAGCTTTTCCCGCTTCTGCCGGTTTTTTCTCCACTCTTAGCAGCACCTGCCGGCCTACCATCAAGGAAGCCAGTTGCTCTTCGCTGGTTTGTGACGTCTCAACCTTGCCAACCACTTTACCGGCCCGCATGACGGTAATGCGCCGGGAAATCTCCAAAACCTCCTTTAATTTGTGGGAAATAAAAACGATGGTCATTCCCTGCTTGACCATTTGCCGCAAGACAACAAATAAATCTTTTGTTTCCTGGGGGGTCAGCACAGCCGTCGGTTCATCCAAAATCAGCAGTCTGGCCCCCCGGGATAAAGCCTTGATGATTTCCACCCGTTGCTGCACCCCTACGGAACAATCCCGGATACGGGCCCTGGGATCGATTTTTAAACCATATTCCTCGGAAATACGTTTGACCTGTTCTTCAGCAACCTGAAAATCATAAAAAATATTCTTTTTAGGCTCATTCCCTAAGACTATGTTTTCCGTCACAGTCAGCGATGGCACCAACATAAAGTGCTGGTGCACCATTCCGATTCCTTTGTCCATCGCTGCCCTAGGACCATCTATAGCCAACGGCTCGCCGGCAAACTCGATAGTGCCGCTATCCGGTTTGTGCAAGCCAAACAGAGTCTTCATCAAAGTCGTTTTACCGGCGCCGTTTTCTCCAATCAGCGCATGAATTTCCCCTTTTGCTACTTCGAAATCAATCGCGTCATTTGCTTTTACCGGCCCAAAGCTTTTACATATGCCTCGCATCTTCAATAACACATCCGACTGTGGCATACCCTGCCTCCTATCAGGTAGAAAGGGGCGCGTTCCCCACACCCCTTTCCCAATCCTTACTTCTTTTTAACCCCGAAGTTTTCGTAGTGCTGAACAACAATCTCCCCGCTGGCAACCTTTTTCTCAATCTCTGCCAACTTGTCTCTTACATCCTTGGGAATTTTATCTCCCATTACAGTCATGTCGGTCAACCCTACACCTTTATTTTTCAGACCATATTCGAAATGTCCGGCTTTCCAGTTTTTCTCCATAGCCAGCCGGATTTGATCAAAGCAGGAATTATCAATCCGTTTCAACATGCTGGATAAAATATGCCCGGGGTAAACTCCGTCCTGGTCAGAATCCACGCCGATGGCATACTTGCCTGCATCCTTGGCTGCTTCCAGAATACCAACACCGGTAGCGGAAGCCACGTTCATTACAATGTCAGCGCCTTGGCTGTACTGTGCCAGCGTTAGTTCCTTGCCTTTTGCGGGATCGCTAAACGAACCGGCGAAGGAAGAAAGCACTTTGGTACTCGGATCTATATACTTGGCCCCTTGTTCATAACCAATCAGGAAGTCATGCAGCACAGCAATATCAGCGCCGCCAACCCAGCCAACGATTTTGTCCTGGTTCATGCCGGGCAGTTCGGTGTGGGTGGTCATTAAGGCCGCCAGAGCACCGGCCAAGAAAGAGCCTTCATTCTGAGCAAAGGTAATGGAAGCAATATTATTACCTTCGACAACATCATCAATATACACAAATTTCTTGTCAGGAAACTGGGGTGCCACGTTTTTCACCGCATCATGCATTTGGGATGCAGCCGCAATAATCAGATCATAGTCTTCTTCGGCAGCAGCCTTGAGGTTAGGTTCCCAGTCTGCACTGTTGGCTGATTGGATTACTTTGTATTCAATACCCAGCTCTTTTTTCGCCCTTTCCAGACCGGCGTAACCGGAATCAAAGAAGGATTTGTCCCCCAGATTGTTGGAAATTACGTAGGCTACCTTAAACTTTTTGCCGGTATCTTTTGATGTTTTTGCCGGTTCCTGTTTACTGCCACAGCCTGCGACCAGACTCAGCATAAAAACCAAAGACAGGCATACGGCTAAGATTTTGAAACTCTTTTTCACAAATATCCCCTCGCTTTCACTTTTACATCATTGGAACTTACCGTTTACATCAGTTGTTAATTAACGCTAACACCTCCTCTTGTGTGGGAAGGGGTGACTGGACCCCTTGTTTGGTTGCAGTCAGTCCCCAGCCGCATTCGCAAAATTGCTAGCCCGGTATTGTGTCCTGTACAGGCGAGTCCAGGCGCAATCACTGCTCTTGGCAGTTATGCTTACGTGGTGAAGATTCTCTAACAACCAAAACCGGCTCCATTTCTATATGTTTGAAAGCCGTCGCTTCTCCCTTGTGTATTGTTTCAAAAAGCAATTGCACCGCCATGCTTCCCATCTTGTAAGTTGGCTGAAAGATGGTGGTAAGGCGGGGGCATACATACTTGCCGAGACTAATGCCGTCGCAGCCAACCAATGCCATTTGTTCAGGCAGTTTAATTCCTGCCTCCTGCAGAGCTTCCAAAGCACCAATGGCCATCAAATCATTGTCGCAAAATACTGCGTCCGGTAAATTCCTTAACCGCAGGATTCGCTGCATGGCCGTCGCTCCGCCGGAAATGCGGTAATCTCCTTGAAACACCAATACCTCGTCAAACAGAATGTCGTGCTCCGCCAATGCTTGTTTGTAGCCGATCAATCTTTGCTCCACAGTCGGAGATGGCGTTCCTGCAATATGGGCAATACTCCTATAGCCCTGTTCAATTAAATGTTTGGTTGCCAAATAACCACTCAGAATATTATTGATACTAATGGAATGGACCTCCAAACTACTGGTCCGGTCTAACAGCACCAGCGGCGTTGCAAAGGCCGCCAGCATTTCCGCCAAATATGCCTCCGGCAGCCGTGAACCCACCAGTATGATTCCATCCACACATTTTTCCTGAAGTATCCCTAAGTACATCTTTTCCTTTTCGATATCCCAGTCCGAGTTACATAGCATGATATTATAACCATGAAGTCTGGCTTCATCTTCCGCTCCCCTGGCCAATTCAGGGAAAAATGGATTCGTTATATCAGGAAGCACCAGCCCGAAGGTTTTCGTTTGCTTATTCACCAGCCCCCGGGCAATCTGGCTGGGTTTATAGTTCAACTGCTTGATTGCAGCTAAAACTCTTTCTTCCGTGTTTTTTTCAACATAACCGCTGGCATTGAGAACCCTGGAAACAGTGGAAACAGATACGTTGGCAAATTTCGCCACATCCTTGATAGTAGCCATCAAATGTCCCCCAATACTGGTAACGTTATCATATCGATATTATATATATTATAAAAATTCTATATGGTAACGTTTTCATATTGCGTTTTATTCTGCATTTTTTTGAAAAATCCTCCTATAAATAATCCCATTTTAAAAATTATTTGGAAAAACTGCCATTTTGCAGGATTGAAATTACTTCATTTATCTATAGTGTATAAGTCTGGACTCCCAGCCCTCTCTTTTCAAACTGCCGATGGGAATATCCATGTAAATATTTTAAAAGAGCAAATGTCTGACGCGGAATGGAATGAGAAATTACCTGCTCTGCAGGATGAACTGTATGTTATGGTTTATTCTTTAGGTAGCAAGCTGTCGGGTGAGCATGGTATCGGCTATAAGCGTCTACACCTTCTAGAGAAGTACGCTGATCCGGCAGAGATTAAAATGATGAAAGCCATTAAACGCGCGTTAGATCCACCCCAGATTCATCTATCTGGCTTCAAACAGGAATTCGTTTCTTGAGCACTTTTCATTTGCTTGGCACCCCACTTGGCTAATTCAGCAAGCGCCGGCAGCAGGCTAATACCGGCTTCAGTAAGAGAATATTCGACACGGGGTGGTATCTCCATATATTGGATGCGAATAATCAGTCCATTATTCTCCAGCTCCTTTAAGGATTGAGAAAGCATCATATTCGTTATACCGCAAACCTTTCTTTTTATCTCATTATACCTCAGTACCTTATTTTGGCTGAGTGCCCATATAATTGGCAAATGCCACTTTCCTCCGATAATATTGAGGGCGTATACTACCGGACAACCATTAATATCTTGAGAATCCTTGTTACTATTCATAACTTTTCTCCTATACTCATAAAATACTGACCAAGTAAGAAATAACTGCATACTTGTTTTTTTAAGTCTTTATCGTATAATCATATCATAAATAAACATAGAAAAGGAGAAAAACTTATGAATGAAGTTCTTAAATTTCTTAAGGAAAATCCCATATTCTACCTTGCTACCGTTGACGGCGATATTCCCAAAGTACGCCCTTTCGGGTTCGTGATGGATTTTGAAGGCAAGCTGCATTTTTGCACAAACAACCAGAAAGATGTTTACAAGCAGCTCAAAGCCAATCCCCATTTTGAAGTATGTACAACCTCGCAAACCGGTGAATGGCTACGTTTAAAAGGTAAGGCCGTTTTCAACACCAGCAAGCAAACCAAGCAGGCTGCACTTGACGCTATGCCTCGACTTGCCAACATGTACAGCGTAGACGATTCGATTTTTGAATTGTTTTATATTGAAAATGCAGAGGCAACCTTCCAGGATATGAAAGGCAACTCCAGAACAATCAAACTGTAGGCGCTACATATCGCTGTAAAACCATTTGTCAAACCAAAAGGCGCAGACTGAAGGAGATTTTCCTACAGCCTGCGCCTTCTTTTCATGTCCTATTCTCCCTGCCAGTTTAACGTCCCGCTTTTCATTTGATGTCTATTTTAGCGAAACCTTCTCATTTATTAATAACATCGCCAAAATTTTTTCTTAGGTAATCGCCAACGGCATATCCGATCAACGCTTTTCCCTTGGTATCCGGATGCAAGCCATCGGTAGCAAATTCAGTTGGCATGACGCCATCATTATCCATTAGCATTGGCGCAATATCTACGTAGTAAGTTTGCTCCCTTACCCATTTGTTGACTTTATACCACTCCTCCTGCCAATTTGGGCTTGTATCCTCGTTAAAGACACGCTTTATATTTATAGGGTTTACCGGGGTTAGTGTCAGAAAAACAGGGATTATCTTATTTTCCTGACATTTTTCTTTAATTTTTGTTAAATGGTTAATTACTTCTACCGCCCGCGTTCCAGCGCGGATGTCATTAAGCCCACCCATAACTACAAGCACTTTAGGCTGAAATGGTATCACATTATGGTCAAACCGTGCCAACATAGAACCGGTTGTATCGCCACTGCGCCCTAAATTTTTTATTGAAAAGCCGGCATAACTTGTCCAGTCGTAAGCCGGAATACCAGGCGGGTTGGAAATTGCCCCTCCACCATGTGTTACGCTGTCACCCAAAGCAGCTATAATATTACCCTCGCGGGATACCGTAAAAGGCTGAGGCTTTGACCACTGTCCTATAGGCTGCCCTTTTGCGTCCAGAGCAATCACCCGCCACCAGTACACGCCTTCCTCTGTAAACGCATCAACATCGTAACAGTCGAAAGAATCTGCTCCCTTTATTATGTAACTCTTCTTAAGATTGCCTGGCAGGCTATTGGTACTTGACTGAACTGGGCCAGACAAAATTTGCACCTCATAAGAATCGGCATTCAAAACGGGAATCCAGGAATATGCAGGATATAGAGGAACTCTAGCCAGCTTGTCTAAATGAGTGGTAATAAATGGTGATACGGGGTCAAATTCGCCTTCCTCCAATTTCTTAGGATCTGTAAAACGGGAAATAGGCTCCCGGTCCAAATTCAAGGCTCTTACCTGCCACCAAATTGACCCTTGCCCAGTAAAAAGTGTTGTGTCTAATTCAACCCCGGGATTATATACTTCCTTTAAAAGAGTGACACTTTCAAAATGGGTCTTGTCATTCATACTCTCTGGCTTGTTCATCACCACAAGTTGGTACATCACTGCGTCCGGGACAGCTTCCCATACTAATCGAACTTTCTTACCTGTGCACTCCGCAGAGTGAGGGTTAGGAATGCTAGGTGAGGAAATAACCGGCTGAAAAAATTCAAACAAAAGCATCCAACAAATCAGGCTACCCAAAATTTTGAATATGAAACCTTGCTTTCTCCGGGTATTTCTCTGTCGAAACAATTTATTACGCTCTAGACGGGTCATTGTGATTACCTACTTTGTATTGTATTTTTGTCTGGTATGTTTACAACCCATACCTTGGGATGTTAATAGCCGGTATGCTATAGTCGTAGCCAACAGGTCAATGTTGATAATCATTCTCATCATTAAGGTTAATTTTACCAGACTAATTGAGACATGTCAATTTAGATTCACACCGACCTGGATTAAATTCACATCCTGCTGTGGGCTATGCCACAACCGATTCAGACATAGAGAACGATCACCCATAATTAACAGGAAATATTTAGGGACTGTTTGTTGGCCTACAGCGCCAGTCATAACTTGTTTGGCTTCATCTCGAAACATTTGCCATCTAAATAAGTTGTAACACCTAAAACAATGAAATTCTAATGCGCCTCTGGTTAAACGGTATTCTTTTTCCCATAGATTATAGGGGTCGCTTTATAATTCTTGCCAAACAGGCGTCACCAGTCGCATAGCTATATGAAATCCAATAAAGATTTTTTTCTAGGCGTGTTGTTAGTAACGCTCCACCGCCGGCGCTTGACTTACGCTTATACTAACAACACGCCTGTACATCTTTATTGGATACTATATAGATATAATCGTTTTTGCCGGTATGAATTCATATAATAAGCCATTAACGTTGCAATAAAATTGTCTCAAATAGTCAAAGCTTAAATTCGCTCAAATTAGACGAAAAACAGCATTGTTTGGCGGTTTTACTATATTCGTCCTGGTATTTCACGAAAAAACTCCTTATAATAGAGTTAGAGCAGGTAACCCTGTCCATAGTCTCTAAAATAAGGAGCCAATACATGGACAAGGATATCACAAAAACCACACTTTTTAAAGCCTTTGAAGCATTCCCGTACGAAAAATTTAAACAAATTTGTCTTGATGCCGGATGTGATCGCTATGTCAAGAAGTCCAAAACCTTAAAACTGTTGTACCTTATGGTTATTGCTCAGTTTTTGGGTGAAGAATCTCTCCATTCCATCGCAAACCTCGTTACCGGCGACAAACGCATCCATGAAGTACTGCATCTTACCTCAATTAGTTCATCAACCCTGTCCCGCCGTCTAAGGAGCATCAAGCATCAATTTTGGGAAACCACCTTTTCCATGGTCAAAACTTCGGTCTGGCAACGTGCAAAAAACCGAAACCCCGGTTCTTCCAGTTATCAACTTAATGTCATCGATTCAAGCACAATAACACTTTGCCTTACGCGGTTTCTATGGGCTGACTTCCGAAAGACCAAAGGCGGCATAAAGCTCCATCAGAGTATTGTAGTTCACGAAGGCAATACTTACCCGGATCACGCTGTTCTTACTACAGCCCGAAAAGCCGACAAAAACGTCATGGATGAGCTGATCGTTACTGCGGACAACGTTTTAAACGTCTTCGACCGGGGCTATGTTGATTATGCAAAATGGGATGTCTATTGCCAAAATAATATTCGCTTCGTTTCCCGATTGAAGGGCAATGCCAACATTGAAGTGCTTGAGGAAACCAGCAATACCGGCGGCGGAGGTCTTAAAGAACGGATTGTTATTTTAGGCTGCCGATATATCACTCAGATGGCCCACCCGCTAAGATTAATAGAAACCCATGATCAAAATGGCAACCTGGTAACAATAGTGACGAACGACATGACTTTACCAGTTAAAGAGATCAGTGACATATATCGGCTCAGATGGCAAATCGAACTGTTTTTCAAATGGATAAAACAGCACCTGGTGATAAAGAAGTTCTACGGAACCAGCCCTAATGCCGTGTTTAGCCAGATATGGATTGCTTTAATCGGATATTGTTTACTAAAAGACTTGCAAGAGCAACTGCCAAAAAAGCGCTCCATGTTGGATGTACTCCGGGCGGTGAAAACATTTCTGTTTCGACATTTTAGCGAAATGATAGTCGCGTTAAGCCGGGGACCGACAAAGACCAGCAGAGGCCGAAAACCATCAATTCGGGATGAAATCGCCGATATACTGCAAGAAATCGACTTAAAAGGCACACAGGTACTTGATGTAGTAAACGTGGAGGAAATGTACTTATAATCGTATTGCGGCCAAAGGAATAATGTAAAAATGTGGATAAAGGGTTACCTTTATTCCAGCGTTTTTACATAATCCAGGAGAGGAACCAAGACAGAATATTCAAAACAATTTCTGGAGTGACACTAGTTCCCTTAGCGTAAAATTTAGGCTTGACAAGCTTGATTTAATTTAATGCAACGCTAATGATAATAAGCCCTTTTCATTAAGATAGTATATGAACTTTTTATCCGATAACATCTCGCCGGTTACTGTGCGGGGCCAATTTTATGCCAACGCCGTAAAAACCACAGCTCATTTAGCTGTCTTGTTCCATATATCAAGCACCTCGCCGTTAATCTTGAAAGCTTAATCTGCAGACTGTCGCCACTAACCTCTACCGTCAGATAGTTCGGTTGTTCCAGCGGATTATGAAACACCAAAACATGAGCACCAACGCTGTGCACAGCATAGCAACTGCCCATAAAAAATTCCGTTTAGTAAACAAGTGTAGTAGTTGCAGCACCATCGGTGTACCCCTTTTACGGCATATACAAATACATAGGTATTTCCTGACAACTTACCTAATCTCAGTATGCCGCAATTTGGCAATAGCCACTACTGCCGCAGTAAAAATTGACACCACAAATACAATACAAGGGCAGGAAATCGCTATATTTTCTTGAATAATTTACAATAATAAATTGCAATCTCCCTATTGCTGGATTTAGCAAAATATCTCACCGGAGGAACTAACGAAATGAAAAAAAACTGGTTTCTCATAATGTCTTTATCTTGCCTGTTATTGCTCACCGGCAGTATCAGCGCACATGCGGCAAACCCTGTCAACTGGCAAATTGAAAAGATTGGCGCATTTTCCGTACCTGAGGGCTGGCAAACGGCAGACATGCTGCAGGTGCTGTCGACAATCATGAAAGAAGCCAACGCAAAGGTTAAAAAACCGGCAACACCCCTTCCTGTACCGCCAGCCGATCCGTTCGCCCTGTTAAAAAACGCAAACTTTCAAATGTACCAGGTTACCATGAATGACGGTAAGGCTTACCGCACGGCGGTTATGGCTTTTTACCGGGACGACAAGCCCATGAACATGCGTGACAAAATGTATTTTTCCAAAAAACTTTCCGATGAGGAACGGCAAGAACTGGAAACCAGGATCAACTCTTTCTCTCAGGAAATAAAAAAACAGCTTGCCGTAAGTCACCAACAAAATAACGCCGGTGTAACCTTTCTTGAATTCACCCGCCCTGATTATTTGAAAGTCAATGACCGGCAGGCATACGGCCTGGGAGCAAGATTCGTAGTTTCAATGTACGGGTTAACCCTGCCGTATTATGTGAAATGGTATGCTTTTGATGCCAATGGGTTCATGTCTGCCGCTTTTCTGTTAACAACCGACAGTGAACGCAGTTACTGGGACCCGCTGGTGCGGAAAATCATCCGGTCTTTTGAACCGCGAAAATTTGAACCGTTAAACAAGTCATCAATGTAAAACCGTCAATGCAAAACAAATAACCGCCTAATCCTATAGCAATAAAGGCTTAGGCGGTTATTTGTTCCGGCCAATGCCAACGATACTTATGCAAAACTTATACAAAATCACGGTAACATTTATAGCCGCATAGCGGTGTCGCCTGCTTCACAGCCCGGATGACCGCCTGCTCGACGACGCGCGCCGCCAAGAGGCCGACTGCATTAATATCTGCCGCGACCTGCCCCAGTGCAAGAGAAAAGATGGTATCGCCATCCACCATTGTATGAGCCGGGCGCATCGTGCGCGCGTACCCGTCATGTGCCATTGAGGCTACTTTATTAGCTTGCGCTTTTGTCATGACGGCATTGGTGACAATGACTCCAATCGTCGTATTACCGGAAAATAGATTGCCCGGCTGTGCGTATTGCTGGATCATGCCATTTTCACTATTTAAAAAAACAAAGGGATTATCCTGAAAGGCTCCGGCTAGAATTTGTCCATTGCAGGGATCGACGACATCCCCCAGGCAGTTGACCGCCACAACCGCACCGACTAATAAATCGCCGGCCTTAAGACAATATGCACCCAAACCGCCTTTCATTGCATGGTTCATTCCGAAAAACTTGCCGACTGTCGCTCCGGTTCCTGCGCCGGCCGAACCTTCGTCAAAGATCTGCCGCTCGGCTGCAATACAGGCCTGATAACCCATTTTCTTGTCCGGCCTTACCCGATGGTCGCCACAATTCAGATCAAATAAGACAGCACCTGCCACAATCGGCACTTTAGTCACACCAACATCGAAACCTATGCCTTTTTCTTCAAGATAGGCCATAACTCCCGCTGCGGCATCCAATCCGAACGCGCTGCCCCCTGTCAGCAAAACGGCATGAATTTTTCCCACATGGTTTTCCGGTCTTAAAAGATCGGTTTCCCGCGTGCCCGGTGCTCCTCCCCGGACATCTACCCCGGCTACAGCGCCCTGTTCACACAGGATAACCGTACAGCCGGTTGCCGCATCCAAATTTTGCGCATTACCAATTTTAATATCAGTCATGCCGGTAATAGGAATTTCTTTTGTCATGTCAATCTCCTTTTCCTATGTAACATATAGAACAGTGAAATTGTACTTCAGATTGTGGTTTCAGTTGCCGCCAGCCTTCCGGTTAATTATTACTGAACAGCAATCAATTTCATAAATACTTGTAAAACAGTTTACAGACTATATATTAATTTCAATATATGATGATAAGTGTTTCAAATCAGCTAGTATGGAGGCGAAAAATATGAAGATTTTAGGTATTAGTGGCGATCCTACAAGTAAAGGTTCTACTGAGAAGCTAGTTAAATTGATTATGGAATGTTCAGGAGAGAAAGAACAGGATTTTATTGCCTTAAGAAATTTAGATATCAAACCCTGCAGAGGCTGTTTCGGTTGTATACAGGACAATCACTGTAAAAGAGATGATGACTGGAATACTATTGAAAATACGGTAAAGGAAGCTGAAGTCCTGATATTAGGAGTTACTACTTATTATGGTGCAGCTTTTGGCATTAATGCTTTAACCCATACATTTTTAGAAAGATGGTTTGCCTTGAGACACAAGGGCATTAAACTAAACGTAAAAAAGGTTATTTTAGCTGTGGTCAGCGGAGGAGGCCATCAAGATGCTGCAATCAATAATCTTAAGACCTTTTTTCAGGTTTATCATGGCATTCAGGATATCGATGTTCTGGTAGCCCAAGGAACTATTCCTTGTCTAGTATGCGGGGAAGGAGAAACTTGTCCAATTAGTTTTGCTGTTCGTATGTACGGAGAAGGCGTAAAAATCACTCCTGACATGCTTCCTTCTTTAGAAAAACAAGAAGCCGTTTTAGCTCAAGCAAAAAAATTTTTCTAAAATATGTATTCAGCCCCAAAGCTAAAAAGCTATTGGGGCTCATCTTTTATGAAACGATAACCACCTGAAGCTCATCTAATTTCCAACGGTAATTCTTCACTCGCGTCCGGTTGGCTCTCATGAACAAAGCCGTCCAGAGACAAATCAAAGGCATGAGTGACACACCTCAATTGTATTATAGTCCATTATTACCGGCCAAACAATGAAGTATTTTTTTAAGAATGATACTTCCATCACCAATAACACCTTCTATATGAAATCCAATAAAGTTTTTTTCTAGGCGTGTTGTTAGTAACGTTCCACCGCTGGCGCTTGACTTACGCTTATACTAACAACACGCCTGTAAATCTTTATTAGATACTATATAGACTGTAAATTTTCCGACAGCACTTTGCAATTTCTCAGCATCTTAGCCAAAGCCTGGCTGGAGGCCATGGAGGCCGATTGCTCCTGTATTGGCATTAGCTGCCACTTGCTGAATACCTGTCTACATTTGCTCTACTACAGCAGCCAATGTGTTAACCGCCTGTACCTGTTTCTCGGTACCCTGCGCAACACCGGTAATCGCAGTGGTAACCTGATTCGCAGCCTGAGCTGACTGTTCAGCACTGGCCATCAGCTCTTCCAACAGAAACGGTTTTCAACTGTCCACAGATGTCACCAGCTAATGGACTCGGCTACCTGGGCTTCGGGGTTTAGCACTACATCTTTCAACACCCATTCTTTAAATACTTGATAACCTGTACGGTCAACAATATAACCTACATGTTCCTTGCCCCCGGGAGCATTTTTATCAATAAACCGGTCGATATAGAGATAGGTATTCTTGATGATTTTGACAATGCTGTCCTCATCGATCCATTTGATGAATGGCTGGGCAATGCGGGGATTCTTCTTGCCGGTCCGGCCCATAATGACAAGCTGGTACAATTTTTTCCGGTCTCTGGTCCAGGCACCAGTAGGACACTTAATTACACATTCACCGCACCCTAAACATTTGTCAACATCCCGGGTTACTTTGAAGTTAGTGAATCGCAAGGCGCCGGCCGCCCGTTTTTTACAGTTGGTTACACAGGCCTGGCAACCGACACAGCGGTAAGCATCATACTGAGGCTCATTGAGGCCGATGATGCCGAAGTCATGCATTCTGGACTTAATACAATCATTCGGACAGCCGGTTAAAGCAATTTTAACATGATAATCATTCGGAAACACCACTTTTTCAATTTTTTGAGCAAGAGCAGTTGTATCATAATTAGCAAAAGGGCACACCCGGCTACCGATACAGGCTGCCACATTTCTGGTGCCGGCTGCCGGATAACCGGTGTCCGGAGTTATCTGGTTGATGCCCAGTCCGTCAATGACCGGTTGCAACAGGACATTGACCTCAGGGATTTTCTCCATAGCAATACCGGGAATTTCAAACCCTTGCCTGGTCGTAAAATGAACTGCGCCATTACCGTAAGTCTCAGCTATCTTTTGAATGACAGTTAAATATTTAGCTTCAAGGTGTCCTCCCGGTACTCTGATTCGCGCCGCTGTTTTGTTCCGTTCCTTGGTTACCCGGAAGGCATTCTTTTTCAATTGTTTGGTATTGATATCCATGCTCATACTGCCCTGCTCCCCCCCTAATCAATCAGAGTTTTGGCCTGGGAATAATTAAATACCGGGCCTTCCAGACAAATATAGGTGTCATCGATTTTACAATGGCCGCATTTGCCCACACCGCAACACATCTTCCGCTCATACGACACCCAGATATTCTCTTCCCTAACACCGCGTTTGAGGAATTCCGCCACGGTAAACTTCATCATGAGCGGTGGTCCCACCACTATGACCTGTACGCCGGCACTATCGTCTATCGGCAAGCCGGTAACATAATTAGTAATAAGCCCGGTGCACCCCTGATAGGCAGGGTCACCGGCCTTATCAACGGTAACTGTAACAGAAAGCTGTGTTTGCCAGCTCTGCAGATCTTCTTTAAACAGAATGTCCCCGGGCGACTTAAATCCCGCCAGCAAGGTCAATGTCTTGACTTCTGAGGGATGGTGGGCAAAATAATCAATGACTCCCTTTACCGGGGCCAATCCGGTACCGCCGGCAGCCACAATGATTTCCCGACCCTTATACAGGTTAAGGTCAAACCCGTTACCGTACGGCCCCCGTAGAAACAGTCTGTTTCCGGGCTGCATGTTATGAATGGTATTGGTGACAACGCCGACACGGCGGATGGTCAGCCCGATGTAATTTTCCCCAATATCACTGACGGAAATGGGCGCTTCACCGTATTTGGGAATAGAGACTTCAAAGAATTGTCCGGGCCTTACCATGCCGGAGTATTCCATAATGAATGTATAGTCAATGTCGGTGTGCGGGATGATCTTGAGAATCCGGCTGGCTACCGGCCTATACATGTTACTCATTGTCCGGCCTCCTTGCTGTAGGTATTGATTTTATTTACGCAATTGGCAGTCGAGATATATTCGGGACAAATATCGTCACAACGGCCACAGCCGACACACATGTGATAGCCAAACCGTTTTTTATAATCATAGAATTTATGCATAACCCGGAAACGCATGCGGTCAGCCTGACTTTTCCGAAAAGCATGACCTCCGGCCATATCGGTAAAACCGTCCACCATACAAGAAGCCCAGACCCGTCTTCTTTCCCCGGCGTTGGCGTTATCCTGGTAAAAGATATCCTGCATGGAAAAACAGGTACAGGTCGGGCAGACAAAACTGCAGCGCCCGCAGCCGATACACCGTGAAGAATATTCCTGCCACATACCGGCGGTGACAATTGAGGCCGGCAGTTGTTCCGGCACGGCCAGTTGTGTTTCGTTACTGGTTACAAACTGAGGTTCCACTATGACCGTCTCACCAGAGTAACCGGCAAAATCCTCATGTTTGGCTCCGATAACTACGGTTTCATCCTCAGGTCTGATAAACCAATCATAATCGGTAGTATGATTGGTATTCATACTCACGCAAAAACAATTGGGAAAACTGGCGGAGCATTCCATGAGGCAAAAATGAATTTTTTCCCGCATTGCTTTATAATACCGATCCTCACGGCCATTCCTGAGATATATCTCATCAAGACGTTTTACGGCATGTATATCACAACTTCGTACAAAGAGCAGAATCTTTTTATCCTCAACCTTTGGCTCCAGCCAGTGATCTTCTGTAAAGTAGAACAAGGTTTGCGTAATGGGCAGCAGGACTTCCCTGGCTGAAAAATGAGACTTTTGTTTAAACTCAATTTCCTGTAAAGTGCTGACTTCCTGATAGCGTAACGAATCGGTGTCGGTAAAACTCCCTTTGCCTTGTAACACTACAGGGGCAAACAGTACATATCTTGCTTTTAAATGTTCCAGGTATTGACCAAACTGAGTTTTGGTCATTCGGTAACCAACCATCGTCTATTCATCCTCCTTCGCTCTAGTGCCGGACTTTATAAAGAAAACACGGCTTGCGCCGAGCCTTTGGCGAAAGCGGAAGCCGATGTTGCCCTTATCCTGGCAGAGAGTTATACTTTCTGTCAGGAGCACAAAAGGCGGTGAATATTCACCGCCTTTTGCATCGTCCACTTGTTTTACAGACTCATTCGCGCTTGCAAGTTTTCTGGTTGTAAACTATTATTAGCGGCTCAGAATGGCTTTGATGTCCTCTTCCGGAGTACTGATGGGCTTCAACGCAAATTTTTCGACTAAGATGTTCAGGACATTGCCGGACAAGAACGCCGGCAAAGACGGCCCGATATAAATGTTTTTGATGCCGAGAGCCAAGAGGGTAAGCAATATGCATACGGCTTTTTGTTCATACCAGGACAGCACCAGCGTCAACGGCAGGTCATTGACACCGCAGTTGAAGGCTTTGGCCAGGGCTACTGCAACCTGGATGGCGGAGTAGGCGTCATTGCACTGCCCCATATCCAGGATACGGGGAATACCGCCGATATCGCCAATATTCAGGTCGTTGAACCGGTATTTGCCGCAGGCCAAGGTCAAAACCACTGTATCCTTAGGTGTTTTTTGCACAAACTCGGTGTAGTAGTTTCTGCCCGGTTTGGCTCCGTCGCAGCCGCCTACCAGGAAGAAGTGCTTAATAGCTCCGGCTTTGACGGCGTCAATAACTTTATCAGCCACACCCAGCACAGCATTGCGGGCAAAACCGGTCATTAGTTCGGTGCCACCATTGATACCGGTAAAGTGTTTATCTTCTTTATAGCCCCCCAGTTCCAATGCTTTATTGATGACCGGGGTAAAATCTTTGTGCAAACTGTTTTTTCCCTGGGAGCCAAGACCAAACAATTCCAAAGCTTTATCGATGATTGAGGCATCTTTTTTGCCATTGCTTTCAGAAATATGGGTGACACCAGGATATCCGACCACATCAGTGGTAAACACTCTGTCGGCATAGGAGGCCTTAGGCGGCATGAGACAGTTGGTGGTAAACAGGATCGGCGCCGGGATGTTGTCAAATTCTTTTTGCTGATTTTGCCAGGCAGTGCCAAAGTTTCCTTTCAGATGGCTGTATTTTTTCAATTCGGGATAAGCATGGGCCGGCAGCATTTCGCCATGGGTGTAAATGTTGATGCCTTTGCCTTCGGTTTGTTCTAAAAGTTGTTTTAAATCATGGAGGTCATGGCCGGTGATGACAATGAACGGGCCTTTTTCCACCAGGGTAGGAACTTTGGTGGGTACAGGGTGGCCGTAGGACGAAGTATTGGCTTCATCCAGCAAACCCATGCATTTTAAGTTTACTTGTCCAAACTCCATCAGCAGATTGAGCCATTCTTCCGCAGTGTGTTCTTCGCCAAGAGCGCGCAGTCCTTTGTAGAACCAGGCGGTAACTTCGTCATCGGTTTTACCCAGGATATGGGCGTGCCAGGCATAGGCAGCCATGCCACGCAGACCAAGCAGCAGTGTGGATCTAAGTGAGACAATATCTTCATTGCCGGTCCACAGGGTGCTCACAGGGAAATCCTGCGCGTTCGGATTTAATTTGGCTTTTTCGGTGTGAACACGATTGATGAGTTCGGTAATGCGGGCATTATCAAAGTTCACATTAGTTACTGTGGCAAACAGCCCTTGCAACACGAGTGCATCAGCCAGTTTGCCGGGGGTTTTCCCGGCGGCGGCGCGCGCCAAACCAATGAGAGCGCAAGTAAGTTCGTCCTGTTTGCCGGCAACGTCAGGCTTTTTACCGCAAACACCGATTTTGGTGCAGCCCTTTCCTCCGGCGGTTTGCTCACATTGGAAACAAAACATGTCTGACATTTTTACTCCTCCTTAATTTATCTTAAACTTCATGGGTTTCCAGAATTGTAGTCAACTTTTCCACATAATCTGCGTTGTTCGGTGTAAGGCAGTCAATCGAGGTATCTTGTACTTTTCAAATTCATTGTAATATAATAAAAACAATAAATCGGTAGCCATAGCTACCAAAAGTAAGGTTGTGGTAAGTTGTGGATAATAATATTTTAGCGGCACTTACGCCTTCACCGCTGTTTGACGGCATTTCCGCCGAGGCCCTGACTGCTGTGCTCGGCTGCTTGCAACCTAAAGTATGTACTTACCCTAAGAATAACTATATTGCCGTTGGCGGTGAGAGTTTTACCGGGCTGGGCATTCTTCTTACCGGCAAGGCAACGGTAATAAAGGAAAATGCGGCAGGTAGCCGTATTGCCCTAACCATGCTGGAATCAGGAGACATTTTCGGGGAGATGATTGCATTTTCCACAATAAAGAATTGGCCTGTTTCCGTAGTGGCCCAGACTGAGTGTTCAGTCATGTTTTTACCATCCGTAAAAATCATGGGTACGTGTTCCAATGTATGCGCAAGCCACAAACAACTTATCACCAATATGCTGGCGATACTATCGGAGAAGGCAATCCTGCTGAACCGGAAAGTCGAGTATCTGTCAATTAAGGGAATGCGCGAAAAAATAAGTACCTATCTTCTGGAGCAGCACAGGGTATCAGCCAGAAAGACGTTTACCCTGACGTTAAACCGTAACGATTTAGCGGATTTTCTCAATGTATCCCGGACAGCTTTATCCAGAGAGCTCGGCCGCATGCGCGACGAAGGTATCATTGAATTTTATCGTTCATCTGTAAAAATCAAAGATCTTGACATGCTAAAAAAGGTAATAGAATAAGTTTCTCACGTCACTTTAAAAAGATTTTAATCATTTTTATAAAAATTTAAGAATGCTTTAAAACCGGTTAATTTTTTCTTATTACAATAACCTCAAACAAACTAAGGAGGTAATCAGCATGAACAAAATCAAACTGTTGTACGATGTGGTTAAGAGTTTCTAAATCTATTGGCAGACCTTACTTTCCTGTATTGCTGAACGTTTGTTTAATGTCAGCGAGATTGGCGGATTACAAAATTTATATAACCGCGTCGCAGGCTTTCTTACTCCATATTGCCCCTAATAGTCTAATTTTTCCATATTAGCTTCGATTCTCTTATCAAGTCGGTCATAGACAATCTCTGATGAATTGCCTATAATAAATTTAGTACCATATACTAATACTTTATTATATAAACTACCTTTAATACGGAGGGTCTATGGTTACCGTAAATGAAAAAATTTCCGATTTAAAAAACCGCCATGAAATCATTCAAGGCGGCGGCGGAAAATCACGTATCGAAAAACAGCATCAAAGCGGAAAACTCACTGCCCGTGAGCGGCTTGAAAAACTTCTTGATCCGGGTACGTTTGTTGAAATAGATAAATTTGTTAAACATCGCTGCACTAATTTTGGCATGGAAAAACAAGACTATCCCGGTGAAGGGGTAGTGACTGGATATGGTCACATCAATGGCCGCCTCGTGTTTGTTTTCGCCCAGGATTTTACCGTCGCTGGTGGTTCACTGGGGGAGATGCATGCGGCCAAAATTGTAAAGGTGCAAAATCTGGCCATGCAAGCCAAAGCGCCCATTATCGGCATTAATGATTCCGGCGGTGCACGGATACAAGAAGGACCCGACGCCCTGGCGGGTTTTGGCGATATCTTTTACAACAACACCCTCGCTTCCGGAGTAATTCCTCAAATATCGGTTATTATGGGCCCTTGTGCCGGTGGAGCTGTCTATTCCCCGGCGATTACCGATTTCATTTTCATGGTAAGTAAAACCAGTCAAATGTTTATTACCGGCCCCCAAGTAATAAAAACAGTTACCAATGAGAGTGTAGAAGCCGAAACACTAGGCGGCGCCGTGACCCACAATGAAATCTCCGGGGTTGCTCATTTCATCGCCGACAATGATGAGAATTGTATTGAACACATCCGTTACTTGCTTAGCTTTCTGCCCAGCAACAATACGGAGCCGCCCCCACGCTATGAGTGTCAGGATGCCCCCACCCGGATCGAACCGGCCCTTAATACCATTATCGCTGACGATGCATCAATTCCTTACGATATGAAAGATATCATCGGCTTGTTTGTCGATTATGGAGAATTCTATGAAGTTCACCGCTACTTCGCACCCAATATTATTACCGCCTTTGCCCGCATGGCTGGTCAAACCGTGGGAATTATCGCCAGCCAGCCGAAGGTTATGGCAGGCTGCCTGGACATCAATGCCTCCGATAAAAGCGCCCGCTTTATCCGGTTCTGTGATGCATTTAATATTCCGTTAATCACTTTAGTAGACGTTCCTGGATTTTTGCCGGGCATTTCTCAGGAACACGGCGGCATCATCCGGCACGGAGCTAAAATTCTCTATGCCTATGCCGAAGCTACTGTCCCCAAAATCACGTTAATTACCCGCAAAGCCTATGGCGGTGCCTATATCGGTATGTGCTCCAAACATCTGCGATCCGATATGGTTTTTGCCTGGCCCAGTGCTGAAATTGCCGTAATGGGCCCGGAGGGAGCGGCTAATATTATCTTTCGTAATGACCCGGATGTGAAAGAAAAAACGCAGCAATATATCGAAGAATTTGCAACACCTTATAAAGCCGCCGAACGAGGTTATATCGACCAAATTATTGAACCGGAAGAAACAAGACCCTGTATTATTTCTGCTCTAAAAATGTTACAAAATAAATTTGTCAAAAAGCCGTTTAGAAAGCATGGCAATATTCCCCTATAAAAAATACGAATCGCCGGTACTAATGATACAACTAAGCGTATCACTGATACCGGCGATTTGCTTTGCTTCTTCCAATTTTTATATTAGAATGATTAGTTAGGCTTTTGCTATCCTTGTCACTATATTTACCAGGATTATGACAGCGAAAGCATGGAACACTAAAAATAAAAAATGAGGGGGGAGAAACAATTGGAAAGAAAATCAGCTAAACGCAGGCAGCTCAGTCATCATCTTCGCCGCAAATATAAACACTACGCCGCCGCCGTAGCCGGCGCAGCCATTATGACAGGAGCTTTTTTGCCCGGTATCCCGGCCGCAAAAGCCTTTGCTGCTGAAAGTCCCTCAACATTACCTCCTACAACTATCAATCAGACAACACTGGCTGATAAAGACGTCCAAAAACCCGTAAGGCAAGTTATCGCCGAGAAAACCCGGGATAAAGATAGGAATGACCCTCCAGGCCGGGGCTGGCATGAGCACAGGCATAGCTGGCCAAGTCCTGACGAAAATCAGGCATGGTATCAGGACGGGCGTATTTATTATCGTAGTGATAATGACCGTTATCATACTGATTATGTCTACTATCTCAACAGCCCTGTGGATTTTATCAAAGACAACGCCGCCCTCTACGGTTTTAACCGCTACCTCGATTCTTTCAGCCTCCTTTCCCTGTCAAGCCATAAAGCTATTGTCGAAGTAACCAAACATGATACCGAAAAACTATTTGATGTATTTCTGGAAAGAACCGGCGACCGCGGCTGGAAAGTTATCGAGGTCCGCGCCCTACCATAAGGGGGTCAGGCCTTGCATTATTGCGTTTTGTTAAATCAAATATAATATAATGAGAACTGAAGAAATATTGCGTAGGCTAAGTAAAAAGGAAGCCAGTACTTGTATAAAAGTGCTAGCTTCCTTTTTGAGTAAAATTTTAAGTCTTCAAAGCCGGCTGGCACATACTAGTCAAAATACCTGGCTACCATTGAAACTAAACTTAATATCTCTTTATTAACCAAACCATTGATACATTATATAAGCATCTACGAATCCTTTTTCTTTATGATTAAAAGCATTGTGCAGTGTACCAACTATGTTAAAGCCACATTTTTTCCAAAGTTTAACAGCCACTTCATTGGTAGCTACTACAAAATTATATTGCATTCCCTTAAATCCAAATGTCCTTGCCTCTTTTAGGGAATGCTCGCACATGGTTCTACCTATACCTTTTCCACGCGCTTTGAAACTAACAATGTATCCAGCGTTGCAAACATGTGAACCTAAACCAGGTTGGTTTGGCTTCAAAAAATAAGTGCCCACTACCTGTTCGTTTTCTATTGCTTATATGTAGCCAAAGGGGTCTCCATCCATATACGAAAGCCTTCTTCTTTAGAAGTATCAGGAGAAAAAACATATGTATCCGCTTTTAAAAAGGCTTCATGCATGATGGGCCAGATTTCATCGAAATCATAGTTTTCTGCCCGCCTTATCTGAATCAATTCTCACATCTCCTAAAATACAATTTGATTCCACCAGTTTTTTGTCACTTTCTTCATAGTTGCCATGTCCCTATGTGTCGATAATCACCATGTGCAAAATTCCATAATACCGTTAGTAAGTTATAGTATTTTCTTTCATCAGAACAATATCCCTGCTATAATTATATAGTATCCAATAAAGATTTACAGGCGTGTTGTTAGTATAAGCGTAAGTCAAGCGCCAGCGGTGGAGCGTTACTAACATCACGCCTAGAAAAAAATCTTTATTGGATTTCATATAGCAATAAAAAAAAGCATTTTCGTGCATCCCGGTCACAAATAACGGGAATACCTTCAATTTATCCTATGAAAATAAGCAATTCACACCAACATAAAAAAGCCGGTAAAATAATAAGCTGTACATAGACAGCGGCTATCTGCTATATTTGATTCAAAGACTGGTAAACAAAATATAAGCAAATCAAAAAAATTCGGATGCTTCATCTTGCTGCATCCGAATTTTTTTGATTGCCTGACTAAATTCCCTTAGACTCAAAAGACGGCATCTTAACAGATACATTATCCTCAGCGCATGTGGAGACAATTGTTTTAACGATCTAAATTTTTTGCATATGGGGTGGTAGTGTGTCTGGGACATACTGGTATTACGGACTTGTTGTTGCCAGTCTTGTCTTACTGATAGCAGCTTTACAACATCGCAGAGACTGGAAGTTACTAGTACTGCACCTAAGCATATTCAGCCTAATTCATCCATTCGAAGTTGTTGTGCTTACAACGAATGGATACGTATATTTGCCGGGCATTTTACCGGCAGCGGCGGACAATTTTGCCGGCGCATTTATATCAGATTTTTTCATCATTCCGGCCTCGGCAGTGTTTATCAGTGCCTTTTCACTTTCTTGGCGTTTCATCCTATGTTTTGCTGCCCTCTTTACCGGCATCGACTGGTATTTTACCTCGCTCGGCATTTATCAGCATTTTTGGTGGAAATCCATCTATACGGGGATTGGACTCATTGTCTTATATGCTATAAGTGCCTGGCTTTGGAGCAATCTCCACAAATCTCGGCCACCACTCCTATTCCGCCTTCTCATCATTCACTTTACGTATTTCGCGCTCCAAAGCGCCATTACATTTGCCGTAAACCGAGGCGGGCAGCTCTTTACAATGCAAATGGCATCCCTACCACTTGATGAGCCAGACAAAATGATGAACGTCTTGATCAGTATATATCAGCTTATAGTCAGCGCCACGGTAGTTCTATGTATGGGACTAAAGCTGCCTTTCCGCTACCGGACTCTCGGCATCGGTGTAATCGTCGGACTGAACTGGGTTATTGAGCACTTTGGAATATTTGTGCCACAAGCAAATATTAGTCCGTATCACATAATTTTCGTTCCGGTGCTCGCTAGCGTTTTGTTACAAATTCTATTTAAAATTACCAGGGTAGACTATTTATTCCCCAAGTGCCGTTGAAAATTGTCCGCAATTCCTGACACAAAATTGCTAGGAGTTTTCCAAGTAGTCGATTGGCCGTTTGAAACAAAGTATTCTTAACAGTCAAAGTTATTGCCGAGTAATAATTCGTACTGCTCGTTCATAAAACAAATAGTCCCATATCCATTTCATGAAGACTACTGTGCGGTTGCGAAAATCAATGAGCCGCCAAATGTGGATCACCGACCAAAGCAGCCAGGCAAAAAAACCTTTCAGCTTTATATTTCCTATATGGACAACAGCAGCATTTCTGCCGATTGTCGCCATGTTTCCTACGCTTTTAAATACAAATCGTTGTAACGGTTTACCATTAATCCTATTCAAAATATTTGTAGCAGCTACATCGGCCTGCTGAATGGCTACCGGCGCAATCATGGGCAGCGGCCGTCCGTTTTGTTCGAAGTGCGACGCATCGCCAATAACAAAAACTTCCGGGTGCTCAGGCAGTTGCAAATATTCGTTTACTACCGCCCGGCACAAGTGACCTTGGCGTACGGGCAACTTGTCCAATAAATCAGCAGCCCTTACTCCAGCCGCCCAAATTACCGTGTGCGTTTGAATTGTTTCTCCGCCTGTAAGAGTTAGCTGTTCACCGTTATAATCGGCTACCTGAACATTTAACCGAACTTCAATGTTCTTTTCAGATAGAATATCCCGGGTTGCCTCGCCTAAATCCTGAGGCATCGCCGCAAGCAATTTGTCCGATGCTTCAATCAGTACAATACGAACTTGTGTAAAATCTATGTTGTGATATTCCTTCGCCATGACATGATAGATTAATTCAGACAAAGCACCGGCTGATTCCACCCCGGTTGGTCCTCCTCCGACTATGACAAAGGTGAGAAGCGCTTTTTGTCTATCTGGATTTTCTTCAAATGCTGCTTCTTCAAATTTACGTAAAACATGGTTTCGAATCGATACAGCTTCATCAAGATTTTTTAGTCCATAACTATGTTTTGCGACACTCTCCATTCCAAAGTAATTGGTCATTCCGCCAGGCGCCAAAACCAGATAATCATAGTCAACACTCCCCATATTCCCGATCACACATTGCTTAGCAAAATCGACATTTATCACTTCATCCATGTGAAAATGGACATTGGGAAAATTGCTGAGAATTGCCCGCACCGGGTAGGCAATATCGTCAACCGATAAACCAGCTGTAGATACTTGATAAAGCAACGGCTGAAACAAGTGATAATTGCGTTTGTCTATAACCGTTACTTTTATATCTGACCGGGCAAGAACTTTGG
This sequence comes from Sporomusaceae bacterium ACPt, assembly GCA_041428575.1. Classification (GTDB taxonomy): domain Bacteria; phylum Bacillota; class Negativicutes; order Sporomusales; family Sporomusaceae; genus Sporomusa_D; species Sporomusa_D carbonis. The sequence goes on along the minus strand of CP155570.1, from coordinate 873,786 downwards.
CGACCCGGATTCCGCCAAATCCAGCACCAACAATTACTACATGTTTCAAATTCATCACTCATTTCTTGTATTTTTTTAGATTGCCTAGTATATCAGATAATCAGCATTGTTATGAATATCATTTTATAACTATATGAAATCCAATAAAGATTCTTTTCTAGGCGTGATGTTAGTAACGCTCCACCGCTGGCGCTTGACTTACGCTTATACTAACAACACGCCTGTAAATCTTTATTGGATACTATATACTTTGTGAATGATGATTACAATAGTACTTTAACATTTATAACAATAGATTGGAAATATACAATGACTATTTTATAATAGATATAAATTATCGTTAATGAAGTTGCAGGCCCAAAGCTACTGAAGCGTATGTCATTTGTGACAGTTGCGGTAAAGATTGTATTGTACAAAACAAATGAAAAAGCGAAACCTGCACAGAAATATACCGGATTTCGCTAATTTTAACCGCTAAACTGCAGGAGCTGACCTAAAAGCCAATTAGGTCAGCTCCTGCAGTTTATCCCTTAGCCCAAAACTCTTTTGCCGCATCAGCAATATTGCCAACGCTTTTGACATTTATGGCTCCATGCCATTCTCGCGGAAATAGCCTCCTATACCTGGGCTGAGAAAACCTATCGTCAATCAGGAGGACCAATCCCTGGTCATCTTCGGTACGAATTACCCGCCCCGCCGCTTGCAGGACTTTGTTCATTCCCGGATAAACATAGGCGTACTCAAATCCCTGGTATTTATCTTTATTAAACCAGTTCCGGATAATTTCCCGCTCCAGGCAAACCTGCGGCAAGCCCACGCCGACGACAACAGCCCCGACGAGCCGCTCGCCGGTTAGATCAACCCCTTCGCCAAATACCCCGCCAAGTACAGCAAATCCCACAAGTGTAGCCGCGTTGTCACCGGAGAACTGGCGTAAAAACTCGGTACGTTCCTCTTCCGTCATTTCACCAACTTGCCGGATCACCCGTATCAACGGGTTTTTCAAACAAAACCGCTGATACACTTCCTCCATATACCGATATGACGGAAAAAATACCAAATAGTTTCCGGTTCTGGCGCCAATTGCCGCAGTTATGCTTTCGACAACAACATCATAAGTCTTCTCCCGTGTTTTATAAGTAGTGCTAATATTGTCAGCCACAAGCAAACATAGATTGTTATGAGTAAACGGAGAAGGCACTGCTATTTTTCCATCCCCTTCGGCACCGCCCAACATTTTCAAAAAGTAATTAAGCGGTGTTAAAGTAGCAGAAAAAAAGACTGCCGCCCGCCCCCGCGCCAAAGCCTGCCGCAATAACTCCGAAGGGTTAACGCAAAAGAGCTTGAGTTTTACGTCCTTTCCCGCCTTTTCGACGTACGTCACATATCTTTCATCATACATCTCAGAAGTCCGCAAAAACGCATTAACTTCGAAATAAGTATCCAAAAGTTTTTCGCGAAAATCTGCCGGTTCATTGCTGGCCAGCCACTCTTCGGCCAAACTTGCAAACTTTCTTAGCAGTGGCAAGATATCAGTTAACGGCTCTTCTCGCACACAGTAGTCAGGTTGTCCCACTGCCGATTTTTCCACACACAGCTTCCCAATCTTCACCAGATACGAGTTTATCTTCCCTGCGGCTTTAGCCAGCCGTGGCAGCTTTTCCTTAACATCCTTCCTTAAATCAAGGAAAGTCTGCTTCATTATTTTTGCTGAAAACATTTCACGTGCCCGATCAACAAGATTATGGGCCTCATCAACAAGAAAACAATATTGCCCGTTATTTTCATAAAAAAAACGTTTGAGACAGACGGCCGGGTCAAATACGTAGTTATAGTCACATATGACTGCGTCGGCCCACACGGCCAAGTCCAGGGACAATTCAAACGGACAAACCATATGCTTGCGGGCATATTGCTCGATTACTTCGCGGGTAAAAGCTTCAAGCCGCCAGCAGTCGTTCAATACCGGGCCAATTTTGTCAAAATACTTTTCCGCATATGGGCACTCTTCAGGAGTACACGCCGCTCCAGGCATAAAGCATATTTTTTCTTTGGCAGTCAATGTCAAAGTTTTAAATTTTAAACCTGTTTGCCGCAGCCTATCAAAGGCTTCTTCTGCCAGTTGGCGTGTTACCGTCTTAGCCGTGAGGAAAAAAATTTTTTCTACATGTCCCATTCCCATGGCCTTGACAGCGGGAAATATAGTTGCCATTGTCTTGCCTGTGCCGGTAGGCGCCTGGGCATACAGCTTAAGCCCCATACTCAATGCCTTATATACAGCAACAGCCAGCTGCCGCTGGCCATGCCGAAAAGATGCAAAGGGAAAGTCTAACAGCCGGGCGGAATTGTCGCGTACTTCTATCCAGTCTCCCACCCGTTCCGCCCACATTACATATTGAGTTATCAGCTGGTTGAAAAACTCTGCCAGCTCTCCCGCAGAGTACAACTGTTTAAAACTCTTGATTTCTAATGTAGTAACCTGACAGTAGGAAATCTGAACATTGATTTTTTCAAGACCATGCTGTACTGCATAGATATAAGCATAGCACTTAGCTTGCGCCCAGTGCAGCGGATTATAACATTCCTCAATTCCTTCAAGATCGGCAGTTATTGACTTAATTTCGTCAATTGTCACCTGTTCGTTACCGGTTTCATCCTTAGTGACTATCACGCCGTCAGCCCGCCCGCTGATATGTAATGTCACGCCAGGCCTTTCCACCAATATCGATAAACTTACCTCCGGCTCATACTCTGAACCTTGCGTCTGTTGAATTTTACGATGAATTTTGCTCCCGTCCATCATACGCAAGCTACCGGTAAAAGTTGCTACCAAATCTCCGGACCGAAGCACAAATTCAACTAAATTCCGTACTGAAATTTTTACCACTCTGTTTGCAGACATACATCATTACCCTTCGGCCTCAGAATTGGTTAGTTTTCTATAGTTAAATAATATCACGAACAAATGTTCAAGACAAGAACAGTATCGGGGGCAGGTATTACCATGAAACTGCAAAATCCTGCAGGTTCCCAAAACTTTGCAGGATTTTCATTATTATCCATAATATGTCTATTTACTTAATACAATTTGAACCGGAACAAGTATATCCTGGTAATGAATTCCGAAGATGCGGAAAAGTCAACATTGGAGCCTGTCTCGAAATCAGGTAGAATAAGACTGACGGAGGATAGGATGTAAGGCAAATATACAGTCTGGGTTTGACTGGCGGCATCCTTGCTTATCTTATCACTCTCGTGTGAAGAGGCAACTTGCGGCTATCGCCTGGGCGGATTGTTCGGCACCTGCCGTAAGTTCCTCCGACGAAGCCGCAACCTGCTCGGCTGCTTCCGATACGTGCTTGATAAGCCTGCGTAAATTTGTAATCATCGTGTTTAGGGCTGTACCTAACTGCCCCACTTCATCTTGGGACGTAATCTAAATACTACGGTCTCAACGCTACTAGGGGAAAATTCGGATGAGATCGTTCATGTAGGTAACATCCAAAAATATATAACGTCCTTAAAGATTGCCGATGAGCGGCTTGAAGAAATGGTTATCCTCCGTAAAAAGCTGGATTCTGATTTTCAGGCTTCCTTTAATCAAACCTATATTGGGGATAAAGATTGCATTATCTTGTTTGTTAGCATATCTGGAGCACGGAGTCTCGGAATGAAGCCTTCCGATATGATCGGAAGACATTGGCGACAGTTAGGAATGCCGGCCGAAATCATGGAGAAATTTGAGCAAAACCTAGGAGCGGTAATTACCTCAGGAAAACCGTTGATCATTGAAACTATGTTTCCTACCCAGCATGGACTCCAGTATTTCGATGTTAATTTAAGGCCTTTATTCAACGAAACCGGTAGCGTCGAAGCCGTGATTTCCACAGTAAAGAATAATGCAAAAAACAGGCTCATTGAAATGGAGCTCATAAACCAAATGAAAAGACTTGATCAATTAATTAAAAAAACCTTTCATCATCATAATTGTAGGATGAAACAGGATAAAAGCGTATTATACATCGCGACAATTCTACAAAAAATTAACCTGAATCCTTATTTTACAAGGATTCAGGCCAGTCCCGCCGTTACTAAGGATAACATTTTTATTGTGAAGCACCTCATCGAGATCTATCTTAGGGAATCACAATATATTAACTACGCCCCTTTTTTGGGAAGATCTGCCCGGCATTCTCGAGACACTTCCCCCCAGATCCTTTAACGCGTCATTAACCACTTTTTTCACTGCGCTCAGCGTGTGTTCAAAAACAAGGACATTCACATATAGTTCCAAACTGTCCAGGATCACTCCGTCTCGATTGCGCCAACAATCTGAGGGAGTCACATCTACCCGGTCCAACCTGGTAAGTGACAAAACGAGAAAATGTTCCGCCGCCGGTTCCGGCAATTTGGCTAACACTTTAATATGGCCCAAAATAATCTCATTATGGGATAGTGCTTTTCCAACTGATCTTATAAAGTCTCGCAATCGTCTTTCAACTTCCGGGGTTGTCAGGGATTTTTCAAACACAATACGACGAGTTTGGCTAAAAACCGTTGCATCCCTACTCACAGCAAACGACCTCCTCAATCGCAGTAAACTTGCCATGACCTGGGTAGCTAACACAGAATTCGCATTACTGTTCACAACAGACGACCTCCTCAAGCACGGCAAGAGGCAATTCCGCTGCTGCGCTGGTACTCACAATCTTCATTTTGGCGTCAAATTCCTGGAGATCTCTTACAATCTTCTGTGTATCCTCACCCGCAAGATCCACTTTATTAAGAACAATCAGATCACTCCCTGTTACCTGTCCAATAACAAGCGGTTCTAACGTAGACTTCAGTTCCGACCATCGTCCGCGGTCAATAAGTGTTATTGTTTTGAAAGCGGAATAGACCGTACTATATTTTTTGATCTCTTTGGCTGTTTTGGAGGGAAATGCCAGACCGGTCATTTCGATCATCAACCACTCCGGCTTGATGGTCGCATGAATTTCATCAATGGCTCTTAGTAAGTCACTGGTAATTTGGCAACACACACAGCCGCCAAATAGTCGTTTTACTTGCATACCACTATTAGAAAAAAGTTTATCGTCAATCCCGGCTGCCCCGATTTCATTTTCAATAATGGCTACCGTTTCCTGGCGAATAGAAGTTAGGTATTTCGCTACCTGCAGAATAGTTGTAGTCTTGCCAGAACCTAAAAAACCGCCAAAAAGCAAAATACGCATAGATTCCTTTTCCCTCCTAGTATTCTACTCTTGCATAGAAAGAAGCTGTCCCCATAGTGCTGGAGACAGCTCCTTTACCGCTGCAATGGCTACCAGACAAATGCTTCCCGCCGGTGAGCTTCAAGATAGTTGCAGCAGAAGTTATCCCGTCCGGCCAGTGTTTCTGCCGTTACTATGCTGGCCATCATCGCCTTGTCCAGCGGATTAATAATCAAACTGTCTAACCCCTTGGCAATACCCATCACTGCAAACATTTGGTTCATAAATTTACGATTGGGCAAACCGTACGAAATGTTGGACAGCCCGCAAATAGTATGCACTCCCGGATAATTAGTGGTAATAGCCTGAACGGCATCCAAAAATTCGATACCGAATGAGTCACTGGTAGCCACCGGCTGGACCAAGGCATCTACATAGATGTTGTCCAAAGGTACTTTGTTTTTGACCAGGTTGTTAATCAGCTTATCAGCAATTCTTAATCTAGCCTCCATGGTCTCCGGCATTCCTTCGTCACTCATGCACAAGGCCACTACCTTGAGGTCGGTGCCGGCGACGATCGGTAATAAAGCATCATACCTGTCTTTTTCCAGAGAAATGGAGTTGACCATTGCCGTCCCCTTATGCACTGCCAGCGCCTGCTCCACACATTTCGGGTCCGGGCTGTCAATGCAGCAGGGCGCATCCACTACTTCCTGCACAATTTTGACCAGCCATTTGAGGTATTCGGCTTCTTTTCCAACAAAAATGCCGGCATTGACATCAATATAATGGGAACCTGCCGCAAACTCATCTTGGGCTACTTTTTGGATCTGTTTGACATCTTGAGCCTCAATAGCCGCAGCAATGGCCTTACGGCTGGAATTGATCAATTCACCCACAATTATCATTTAGCTTATTCTCCTCCTCGTATAATAGAATTAGATCCACCGGATAGCGTAATTTCCAGTAAGGAAACACATATTCCGGGGAACCGGTTCCCAATTCTGAAGAAGCTCTTTTTACCCCGAAATATTATCCACATTCAGCCTGTAATGCGCGCGGTTATAGGTTGTGGTTAATTCCTTCTATGGTTAAAGACGCTTTTTCAGAATGGATTAATAAACTTCAACTGAATAAGAACACTGATTGAAGTCAGCAATTCTTACTTTGGCGTCAATTTGATACGCCCGGGGCACAGGCCCAATTCCAGAGTTGCTACAATTCAACAGTGATTGAAACCGGCCAGCCGGAGTATGTATATGCTCCCTGTCGCTGGCTGGTTTTTTACTGCCTTTTTTACTCATTACCTACCTTGAATCTTGGACTTGCTCATGGGACAATGGGATCGACAGGTACTTTTCGGGAGATTTCTTCTCCTCCTTGCGGATCCACACTGGATACTGCTGTAGAAAGCCGGCTACCCGTGGTCCATCATCGAGTATCTAACCGCTAGTTGCACCAGTCTGGAAACTGGGGGTAGCACCCACACTGTCTGTTTCCTGTACATGAGTTCTGATGACGAGGCTGCTTTAGATGGTTCCCATGGGCACCCAGGTCTGAGAAGTATTTGATTATTTATCCGAAGGGAGGTGTGGATTATGGCTAATCTTATGGTAGGCATTGACGTTAGCCTCCGCTCTCATTCTGTACAGTTCATGAATGATTGTGGGGATGCTTTAGAATCTTTTAGCATTCCTAATAACCTGATAGGCGCTCAAACTCTACTTGAACGTATTCTTCAATCGGCTCAAAAACTTCAATCTGAACTTATTCGTGTAGGCATGGAAGCCACTTCGAATCTTGGTTGGCATTTGGCTCATTTCCTTAAAGCTAACCTCCATCAAACCCAAGGTTCCAAAGCTCAGGTCTTTGTCCTTAATGCTAGAAAAGTGGCTCGTTTTAAGAAAGGCTATGATACTCTTCCTAAGAACGACCGCATTGATGCCTGGGTGATTGCAGATCAACTTCGGTTTGGCCGTCTTCCACATGAGTTGACTTCTACTATTCAATTTGAGGCTCTCCAGCGTTTGACCCGAACCCGCTTTCACCTTATGCAAAATATCGCCCGCGATAAAACCTACTTTCTCAATCAAGTCTTTTTGAAATTTAGTGGGCTTCGCCAAGATAATCCCTTTTCCAATATGTTTGGCTCTACTTGTTTAGCTGTTTTGCAAGAACTTGAACCTGAACAGATTGTCTCTATGTCCATTACAGAGTTAGTAGACTTTTTGAAGGAAAAAGGGAAGAATCGCTTTGACGATCCGGAGCAATTGGCTTCTTTCTTGCAAAAACTTGCCCGCTCGTCTTATCGTCTTGATAAAGCTATGGCTGATCCTGTTAATCTCTCATTATCCGTTATGCTCAGTGTTATTCAGACTATGGAAAAAGAAATTGCCAAACTGGATAAAGAGATTGAAAAAATCATGAAGTCCATTCCCGAAACCTTATCATCTGTGAAAGGGATTGGGCCGGTCTTTGCCGCCGGTATTATCGCCGAAATTAGCGATATCGCTCGCTTTTCTCACCACAATTCTCTTGCTAAGTATGCTGGACTTGTTTGGTCTCAGTACCAATCGGGAGAGTTTGAAAGTGAGGAAACCAAGCGAGTTCGTACAGGCAATAAATATCTGAGGTATTATCTAATACAGGCAGCTAACCTCGTTCGTCGATATGACAGTGAGTATGCTGCTTTTTACGCCGAAAAATATGCCCAAGCATTCAAGCATCATCACAAACGTGCTCTCGTCTTAACTGCCCGAAAACTGGTACGGTTGGTCTTTATGCTACTAAAGACCAAGCAACTGTACACACCGCCTGAGAGGAGAGGTTAGTTTTTTCTTCTAATTGGCAGCCTTTAAAATACCTCATCTTTCTTACATAATTTGGTAGTTAAGGTGAGGTTTATTTGGTATACCCTTTTTTAGGCTAACTTCTAATTTCTCGTTATCTTTTTTCCAATTTTTCAGTTTTTCCATATTGACATTTTACCGCTAGGCTTCTCCATACGCTTTCCACTAACTCCCGGCTAGATCCCGGTATTAGTCAAGACCGTACTCGGAAGGGATGAACTTATCCAGATCCAATTCGCCTTTTATTTCATGCCAGAATTTTTCTTCATCATCAGGAATAGCTTCCACCTGATTATCCATGTAATCCAACCAGGATTTTTCCCGTTCTGCAATGAGAACTTCGTTATTGTCCACCGCTTTCCTGATGGCATCAATGGCCAATTTAGCGCCAACTTTAGTCCTCAGGAACGGAGTCTTGGCTTTGATCAGTTCTTTACTGATGTCAAAGACTACATCAGGACGAAGTACATAGGCCTGGGGATCCCATTTTGAGTCGGATTCGGCCAGTAGATCCCGGAAGGTAATGCCATAACCTCTCTGTTTGGCCACATTCATCAACCGGCAGTCATAAATTAACTGCTCGACCAAAACGATGGGCGCTATATCTGATAAGAGGCGAACATTGGTCACCGATTCGTTGCTCCACAGGTCGGCAACACAGGCGGCTATATTACCGACAGCGCTTAAATGGGCACACGCCGCCGACTTTCCTTCCATCGCAATAGGCACACCGGCGATAGCTTTCGAATAAACACCTTCGTAACCACAATCCTTGTTCGGACCGACTGCGCCTGCTTCATAGGCCGCAAGAGTCCTGGCTACAGACGCCACCCGTACCACTGCCGCAAATACATTGGGAATAAAACCTTTGTGCGCCAGAACCATGGCGGTATTAGCAAAGCCGCAAGCGGTATCGCCGGACGCCTGGGATCCGTTTTCATTAGCAATTCGTACGATGTGCTCCCAGAGGAATTTCATATCCCGGGTACCCATTATCCCCAATGCAAAAATAACCTTGGTCAGATCGGCATTAACAAGCGCCTCGTCATGTATTTCTTTGCCACCGGTGGATTCAATGGCAATAAAATCAGCCCCGCCTTTAGCAGATCCTTCGATTGTCTTGAGGAGATTGTCAAAAATTTCACCGCTGCGCATAAGCGGCGGCCGTTTAAATTCCCGCACATCACCGGGCGTACTGCGCAAAGCGCTTTTCAGCCCATATTTTGCTTCAAATTCAAACATGGCATTGCGCAGAAGGTTGTTGACTTCAATTCCCCATTCGGGTACAAGAGTCATCTCCGGCAACATTTCGAATTCCACAACAAGTCCCGGTACATACAACTCTTTAGCCCGTTTTAACACTCCGTTGATCATTTCGCTATAGATTTCTTTAATTTCCGGCATGTTACTTGCGTTAACTTCCATGGGCGGCAAAGTAAAATTAAGTTCCGGGTAGATTTCACCGCCACCGATAACCAGCCCGTTTTTGCATTTGACAGGATTGGGCGCGCTGCCATATACAAAATCGTTTAACGAATTATAAGCTAATTTATCAAACGTTTTAGCCATTTATATATACCTCCTAAAAACATTTATTGTTTTTTCGCCAGTATTTTTTTGGCAATATCGACCGCCACAACAGCATCGTCGGCATAATAATCAGCTTTAATGCTCTTGGCGTAGGATTCGCTAACAGGAGCTCCGCCGATCATAAAGACAAATTGGCTCCGTACACCGGCTTTTTCGAATTCTTTGATAACACTCTCCATATAAGGCATTGTCGTGGTCAGCAAGGCGGAAAGACAAACTATATCGGCCCCAACCTCTTGGGCTTTATTTAGAAAAGCTTGAGCAGGTACGTCAATACCTAAGTCAAACATTTCAATACCTGCGCCTTTCAACATCATGCGCACCAGATTTTTCCCAATATCATGCAAATCCCCTTTAACAGTGCCAATAACCGCTTTGCCGATAGGTTTTACCCCTGTGGCCGTTAAAACAGGTTCCAGTACTTGCATCCCTGCATTCATTGCTTTGGCCGCCATTAACATTTCCGGTACATACATTTCGTTATTTTTGAACTTTTCCCCTACTACGCTCATGGCAGCAATCAACCCGGTATTTAATATTTCTGTTGGAGAAATATTTTGCGCCAGGGCCTCAGCTACCATTTCTTTTGCCTTTGCAGCATTCCCCTTCTGTACATAAAGCGAAAGTTGACCTAAATCCATTTTTTCTTCCTCCTTTTGCTTTTTCTGGGATCATCCAGCTTGTTTTTTGTTAATACTTGGGAATCAACATTTAGAATTAACACATCGTTATCTTCCCAAATATTACCTTTGATTGGTTTCATTATATCATTACTGCTATTTTGAAAATTCGCTACAGTTCTGCTCTTTTGAATTCAATTCTTGCATAGTTTACATTGTGAAGCAAAAAACAAGCTAAATTCTCTAAATCACGGACTATTCCTAGTAAAAAGTCCACTCTTTAAAGACAGAGCAGCTCATACCTCCTAAAAGTGAAACAGCCGGCCCTTACATTAAAGGGTCGGCTGTTTATATTGGTGAGATGTAACACAAGATTTGCGTCAAATTCCTATGTAGCCAATTTCCGCCGCAGTACAATTTTATTTAAATTGTTTTCCAAAAAACGTTTAGCGTCATTAGCGCATTTGAAATAACAATCAGCGCCAATTGCCCGGGCGAAAGTTTCATCTACCGGCGCCCCGCCTACGGCAACAATCATTCTTTTGCGCATACCTGCATCCTCTAAAGCGTCAATAACTTTCTTCATCACCGGCATAGTAGTAGTCAACAACGCGGCCATCATCAATATCTCGGCCTTTGTTTTATCCACAGCCTGCAGGAATTTTTGCGGCGTAACATCAATCCCCAAATCGACAATGTGGGCCCCAGTGCTCATCACCGTTAGCTTCACCAGATTTTTGCCAATATCATGCAAATCTCCCGCTACAGTACCGATCACAATGGTGCCTGTCTGCCGTTTTGTTTTGTATTTTAAATGCGGCTCCAAGACCGACAGACCGGCATGCATAGCCCGGGAGGACATTAACACTTCCGGTACGATGACCCGCCGGTGACTATATTTGTCCGCAACCTTGTCTATACCGACAATCAGCCCTTTTTCTAAAATAGAAAGAGCCGGATACCCCTGGGATAAAGCTTTGGAGCAAAGTTCCATAACGGCTTCCGCCTCACCGGTCTTGACTTTTTCAATAATTTCAGCATAAATCAAGGCCATCCCCCTCCTATCAAAACAAACTGTTACGATATACCAGCGGCGCAACACCGATGTATTTGCTGAAAACTTTGGCAAAATAACTTTGGCTCTGAAAGCCGACTGCTTGAGAAACCTGGGCAACACTCAGCTCAGGTTTTTTCATCAGTTCTACAGCCTGTTCTACTCGCACCCTGGTAATATAGTCATTGACAGTACAGTTGAGTTCTTGCCGAAACAAGCGCGACAGGTGAGAAGGGCTGATAAATAGCTGGGCCGCCACATCATCAACTTTAATACTCCTTGAATAATTTTCCAGGATAAAACTCTTGGCCTCATTAACCAAACCAGAGTGTCTCTTATCCCCCAATGACACGCTTTGGTTCAAAAACACTGTAACCAGCTTTTGCATGTGGGAAAAATATTCTTCCATCCGGCGGCAATCATTAATCTTCTCATTGAATTGATGCAGCATTACCATCACGGCTTCCGCTTCGGCGCCACCTTCCACAGCGGCACGCGAAACCAAAGTGGCCAGTTCGCTAATGCGCATTTTGATGGTCGCCTGATCACCGGCCGTCTTGATAAACAGATGCGTCAGCAGCGTTTGCAGGTTCTTTTCAGCCCGGGGCTTGTCACCAAGCCGGATGTAACGCAGAAAGCTTCGCTCCCGCTGGAGATATGCGCCATAGTCATTGCTTCCCTTTGCTGCTGTCTGCTGTCTTTTACGGTCTTCCAGCTCTTTCCGGATCCGCTGTTGCATCTTGTATGTTTCAACTTTTTCCAAAATAAGCAAGTCCCGTTTCATCAGTTGATTGACCGTAACATACAAAACATCGGCCGCAGCCTGAAACCGGTCAGGAGCAATAATATCCAGCTGACCCACTTTTCTCTCCAATTCGGCGAAATCGTCGACTTCCGGATTCAATTCACGCAGTTCTTGATAAAAAAAACGGTCCGGTTTCCACAGCAGCACCTGACTGCAGATAATACTCCCCAGTGAAATGCCACGCAAACTAATAGGTACAACCCAGATGACCAGCCCGGCACGGCAACGAAAAAAATAGGGTTCTTCCCATTTGGAAGCTTCTTGGGTAGCCTGTTTATAGGAAGCCCGGCATTTTGCCACCCCTTTGGGCTTACTGCGGATATACTTGCAGAACTCACAGCGTTCAGCCGTATCAAAAAGACCAAAGGATTCCCCGTTTTTATTTACTAATGCCACATGCAAACCGGTTGCTTTAGAAAAATTCTCCATTATTTCTTGGAGATATTGTAGATCAACCAAGTTTCTGTCAATCATCGGGCCCACCCCAATCTGTTGATCTCTTCAATGCCTCTAGGCAATGCACCAAGGATATAACAGACTAGATATGACATGGATCAATGTACATACTCTCCATAAAATACATGCTAAAGGTACTGCTTCCGCCCAATTCCACATGAGTAATGTTTTCTGCCCGCTGTCGCAAACTTGCAAAAGCTCTTTGGTCCAACAGCGCTTTAACTGCTCCGGCATGAGCCGCATTGCCTGCAGTTTTCAATTTATGCATACTCATATAAGGAATCAAACCGATATCTACCGTACTGGCCAAATTGAGATGAGCAGCAAAAGTTCCGGCCAGCACCACACTATCCAGATCGTCCAACTTCAGTCCGGAAATGTCCAGCAACGTCCGGATACCGGCACAAACCGCCCCTTTGGCCAGTTGCAACTGGCTAATGTCGCGCTGGGTTAAGACGACATCATCACCGTTGGAACTATAGGACAAAACAAACTCCCGGCCATGCCGCCCATTACGAATACGGTCTTTAAGTCCGTAAACCAGACCGGCTCGTGCCTCGGAGTCCTCCGGATCAACGATGGCTCCCTGTTGATTGATGATGCCGGCCCGGCGCATTTGCTGCACGGCCTCAATAAGTCCGGATCCACAGATGCCTGTAGCCGCTCCGCCACCGATGACCGCGATCGTCACTCCCTGTTCGTCGATCAGCACACGTTCGATAGCGCCCGGCTGAGCCCGCATGCCATAAGTAATTCCGGCTCCTTCAAAGGCAGGACCGGCAGCAGTAGAACAAGCCCACATCCGGGAACCGTCTTGCAAATACAATTCGCAGTTGGTGCCAATATCGATCAACAGGTGGCGTCCTGTCGCCAGTAGTTCCTCAGCTCCAAAAACGGCCCCCACAGTATCACCGCCGACAAAACCACCTACATTGGGAAACATGAGTACCCTGGCCTGAGGGTGCAAATCAAGTCCCACTTCGGCGGCACCCAATTCCATTGAAGCATTACACACTGACACAAAAGGTGAAAGAGCCAAATAGGAAACATCGAGGCCGAGAAACAGATGGTGCATCGTTGTATTGCCGACCAGAACCGCCTTAAAAATAGCACGGTTGTCAATGCCTGCTGCGGTACATAGTTTAGTTAACAATCCATTAATGGTCTCGGTTACCGCTTTACGCAGCAAATCCCGGTTGTTCTGGCTGCGGTTGGCAAATTCAATGCGGGAAATGACATCAGCCCCAAAACGGGTCTGGCCATTTTCTGCCGCCGCCAGTCGCACCATGCGACCGGTTTCCAGCTCGTATAGTGCGACAGCAATATTGGTTGTGCCAATATCAATGGCCACGCCATAAACAGGTACCGTTCCATGTCCCGGCTGAACAGCCAAAACCTGGTGCTCCCACAATATAACCGTAGCTGAAAAATTTTCCTGTCTTAGCAATGAAGCCAATGTCTGCAATTGCGGCAGTCCTATCGTCAGTTGGGGAAGCGAACAGGTCGCCTGCAATTTCTGCAGCAGCCGGTCCCAATCGCCCCGCTCATCTTCAAGGGACGGCCGGTCCAGTTCAACCTGGATCCGGTGTAGACCGGAATGCTGGCCGCTTACTTGCTCCGGGATAAACAAAAGCCCCTCTTTCCTGTCCACGCTGCCGTGCCCTCCGCACACAAGCTCCATACCTGCATAGGGCTGAATCTGACAAGCCAACCGAATTCCGTCGGCAATCTCCCCGGCACTTAACTTCTGGTATTCCAGTTCCGACGGCTCCGGCGGCGTACTCAGAATTCTCACCTTGCATTTGCCGCACGTTCCCCGCCCGTTACAAATGTTGGTCACAAACTGGTTATGGCGTAGTAGGGTCGCCATCAGGCTTTCTCCCTCCATTACTGCCAACGGTTTAGAATTGACTTTGATGTACAAAGTTTTCCCCTCCCTCTACACAAATGGGGTTGCCAGGGGCAACCCAAATTACATCCGGGTGTTGCCTCGCATTAACGACTGCAGCTAATAATCCAGGATCTCCCGCTACCTCGCTGACCTTCCAGCCAAAAAATCCGGCAATCGCCCTTACCTTCTGCCTACATTGTTCCAGTTTTTCCCCTTCGCAGGTCCGGATCAATACCGCTTCCCGATATGTTCCATAAAGGGTCTGGATCAAATATGCCGCATCATCCTCTCCGTATTTATCCACATATTCCCGGTATTCGGCATAAGGGTCCCGCCCATATTCCAGCCAGCCCTGACTAAAATAATACACCGCCGGATTGAGGACAGACATTTGCTGCCGCCGCAGGTCCGAACCCAACAACAGACTAATGCAATCATGGGCCCTGGGCAGAACTATCGGCACTCTAGCGGACACTAACCCCTCCACGGCATGGGAACACCGTCCGTAAGCCAGGATAATCAGGTCATAGTTCTGACTGGCATCAATTCTCCGCTGTAGCTCGACGTGCAAATCTTCCGGAAAAGCATGTAAAGAAAATTCCAAAAATTCATAGTCTATAGTGGAGGAAAGCCCCATCCCTTCTATTTCATTTTTGGTGGAAAAACAGCCAATCAACTTAATCCGCACTTTCGTCCCCCAATTCCATCCAGGTAAAATTATTTAATAAACATAAAGAATCATTCTGATTATATCTTTATGATATACAATGTAAGATCTATAATCAATATTTTAATGGTATTTTTCCCCTGGAAGGGTGGGATTAAAAAACAAGTATCTCCTCCAAGCCCCCCTTGACACACATAAAATACAGCTCAGCTTACAATGATAAGCTGAGCTGCATTTTATGTAATTCAGATTAAACAAGGGTTTCCTTAGTGATAGGCAAATATGATTCCTGTCGCGTTACCTTGCTGGGTTCTGTCCCGATAACAATCGCTTGAATAAAATGGGCCAATTCTTCTTTTTGTTTGCAGTCGAGCTCAACCAGCCTCTTTTGAAAATCAGAAAATAACTTACTGACCGTATCTTTTGTCACTATATCTTCTCTACTCATCATCCATACCTCCAAACTGGTAATTTCTTGAATGCCCGGTTAACCAGTTTTGCTTCTTGGCAGGACAGTTTGTCCGTATTTCTTTAAAACAAATCCTGTCATAAAAAAGACAAAAGCGCACTTGGGCATGAGAATGCCAGTGCACTAATTACGCTTACTTGAAGCGGCAACCTGGCAATCATAAACAAACGTCCTTAGACCCATGGCTTTGCGCCCTTACCTTTCGATAAGTTTGCCACAATTTTAAATTCTGCTTCAAGTATAGATTAATTTATAGCTACCGTCAAGTCTTTGGTCCTATTCCATAGGACTAAAGTACCAAAAATCAATTGTTCCGATTTCCTGCATCTTCAAAAAGCTTGCCAGTAATATCACCGTTCAACAGAAAGAAGCTTTATTCCCAGAAACAAATAAATGGCGCCACAGGTTTTATTCATCATATAAGCCGCTTTGCGGTTTTGCCGGAGAAACTCTGTTACGCCGGCAGAGAAAAAAACGAGCAATAAGCACCAGAGAGTGCCGGTGGTCAAGAAAGTTACTCCTAAAAATATAAAGGGCACAATTCCGTAGCTGTTTTGCGAGTCGATAAACTGAGGCAGGAAGGAAAGAAAAAAGAGAGCAACCTTGGGATTAAGTACATTGGTGAGCAGCCCCTGCAGATAAATGTCGCGATGGGACATGACGCTTCCGGTCAGTGAAACCAGCGTGTTATTCTTGGCAAGCAGGTTGGTCATACCTAAGTAGCCCAGGTACAGGGCGCCAGCTATCTTGACAACGCTAAATGCCAGGGCAGATTGGGCCAGGATGACCGATAGTCCTAATGCCGCCAGCAAGGTATGGACAGCGATGCCGGAGCTAATGCCAAAGACAGAGTAAATACCCGCCCCACGGCCCTGGGAAATGCTACGGCTTAAAATGTATATGGTATCTGAGCCAGGAGTAAGATTGAGGATAATACCGGCAATCAAAAACACTTCGTAGTGAACAATGCCAAACATAGCTACTGCTCCCTTACTATTACTTTATTATAATTCTATACCAGAGAGCTTCTATACGCAATAATCAGTCACATTCCAACTGTCGTCTAAACCCGGCTTTTCATTTTCTACATCCCAACGTTCTTCCACTACATTTTGCCCCCATATACAGTGTTCAATTGTTTCGGTCAATTTGAACCCATAACTCCGGTAAAAGCGCTCTGACGGTTTCCAGGCGTTGAACCGTCCCGACAACTCACTCTCCAGTAAGTTTTCCGGCAATGCGGCACAGTTAACAGCAACAAACGGGTTCGCCGGCGCGAGGGCTTAAATTATGAATACTCTGAGCGAACATTTCTTTGCCTGTACCTGATTCACCAGTAATCAGAACTGTAGAACTAGCCATAGCATAGCGACAGGCTTGTTGTTTGACCGCTTCCAACACCGGTGAAGCACCGATAATCTGGTTAAGGTCCATTTTGGACTTTACGCCTGCTCGCTTATGCTTTATCCAATTGGCTTGCCAAACGTTGGTTTGGCCCAGAATGCTGGCAATTTCTAAGCTTATCTCAGTGTTTCACCAATGGGTACTCCCCGCTTATATGATGCTTAAATCTTCGCCGTTCAAGATTTTCTTCATATTTTTCATGGGACACATTTTGCCGCACATCGTACACGTATCTTCACATTCCGGGGCTGATTCCGCCCGGTACATACGTGCTTTTTCAGGATCAATGGCCAATTCAATCATTCGTGGGAAGTCAACGTCAGCACGGGCAGCACTCATCTGGTTATCCCACTCGCGTGCGCCTGCGATTCCTTTAGCTATATCGGCGGCATGGGCGGCAATCCGTGCAGCGATAATTCCTTCCTTCATATCATCCAGATTGGGTAAACGAAGATGCTCAGCAGGCGTTACATAACATAGAAAATCAGCCCCGTTGGCAGCAGCGATCGCTCCGCCGATCGCACTGGTGATATGATCGTAACCTGGCGCAATATCGGTTACAATCGGTCCCAGCACGTAAAATGGCGCACCATGACATAATTTTTTTTCTAGCAGCATATTGGCCGCAATCTCATTAAGCGCCATATGCCCCGGCCCTTCGATCATGACTTGTACATTCCTGGCCCAGGCCCGTTTGGTTAACTCGCCAAGTGTAATTAGCTCTTCAATTTGGGCAGGGTCGGTTGAGTCGTTGATCGATCCCGGACGGCAAGCATCCCCTAAACTCAGGGTTACATCATACTTTTCGCAAATATCAAGGAGTCGGTCATAATACTCATAAAATGGATTTTCCTGATTGTTAAGCTCCATCCAGGCAAACAGCAGCGAACCACCCCGCGAAACAATGTTAGTTAACCGCTTATTCCGCTTTACCCGTTCGGCAGTAGCCCGGTTCATCCCGCAATGAATGGTCATAAAATCAACACCGTCTTCGGCATGTCTTTCCACCACAGCAAAAAATTCATCAACTGTAATGTCCTTCAAATCTTTATCCAACATGCCAACCGCATCATACATAGGTACTGTGCCAATCATTGCCGATGACATTTCGACCAAATTACGGCGAAACTCCTGGGTCTTGCCATAACAGCTTAAATCCATAATGGCTTCGGCTTTTAACTCAATAGCCTTTTTGGCTTTCGCCAGTTCCAAATTAATATCATAACAATCTTTGGAAACACCGAGATTAACATTGATCTTAGTACGAAGTCCCTGCCCGATCCCTTCCGGGTTGAGGCTGCTGTGGTTCTTATTAGCGGGAATCGCAACCTTGCCTTCGGCCACTAAGCCGCGTAAAACCTCGGCATCCATCTTCTCCTTTTCAGCCACGATACGCATTTGATCGGTAATTATGCCTTTTTTGGCGGCATCCATCTGAGTAGTATACATCAATATCTTCCCCTTCTTCCCATTTTTATTGGATTACCCAGCTAGCAGTATAAGAAGCTACGATTCCACCAAAAAAAGCTTACCCGAAGGTAAGCTTTCACTCAGAATCTCCACGCTTCCCTACGGTGGTACTAGCCACATCAGGTTCAAGGGTTGGAGTTATTCTCCTCTCAGCCGTAAGGCACCCCTAGCCATTAAATTGGTTTAACTACATTGTAATTCATTTTTTTCTGCCTGTACAGCAAAACTTTACCAGCCACCGGCGATTTCCTCAGCAGTAACCCTTAAGCATCAGCTAAAGTCCAAAATATCAATATGGTATTCAGAAATGACTTGTTTTAAATATTCGATACGGGTCATATCAGGAAAGGTATATGGCGGATTTACCTCATACCCCAGGGCCCGGTATTTTGCCTTGCCAAGATCATGATAATGCAAAAGTTCAATTCCGGCAATTTGCGTATGCTGCTTGAGAAACCTGCACATTGACCGGATATTTTCTTCGTCCGTATTTATACCGTTGATCAAGGGACACGTATTACGGTATACGGGTGGATTTGGCCAATCGACTTAATGTTTTCCAAAATCATCTGATTGCTAATCCCGGTCAGGGCCTGGTGTGTTTGCGCATCCATATGCTTTATATCAGGCAAAAGGCATTACTGCAATCCAGAATGCCCTGCAGTATATTTCCGGCTGGCAGACCCTTTCTGCATTTCAGAAGGGGACACGTGTTTGTACTTTTTAAACAGACGGCTGAAATAATTGCTGTCATTAAATCCAACAGCCCCGGCAATCTCACTGATATTGAGATCACTCTCCTGCAATAACGTTACCGCCTGGTTGATACGCAAGCAGTTCATGTACTCTACCGGCGGCTTTCCTGTAATTTTTCTGAACAGCCGGCAAAAATAATGCCGGCTCATGTTGGCCATCGCCGCTAGCTGTCCCAGGCTGACTTTTTCGTGGTAATGCCGGTCCATATACTCTAACACCGGCCGCAAAAGATGCAAGGTTTTGCGCTGGCAGCCCAGCTCTGTCTCATCAATTGCTTGTTCACCATAATGCCGCATCAACAAAACCAGGATGCGATAAATATACGACTTGACTGCCAATTCGTACCCTATCTCTTTTCGGTAATACTCGCCGATAAGTTGACGCACTTGTTCTAACAATTCATCGTCCTGACCAATATAATTACGAAAAAGAATCTGGCTTTGCACTAATGGCGCCATGTACTTGGTTTGACACAGATCTGCCTGATTACTGAGAAGAAAAGAAAGATCAACTTTTATTAAGTAGTAGACCAGTTGCCGGCATAGGTTTTCACCATAATGCAAGTCGCTGCCGTTAATAACCACGAGTTCACCTGCCCTCACTTGAATAGGCTTGGAGTTACAATAAATCAGGGCCTCGCCTTGATCAAAATATAGCATTTGAAATTGCTCGTGCCAATGACTCGCGAACATAGGCCCCAGTTCCTTATACTCATTCCGAATAACTTCCACCGGAAATTCCCAGTCCATATCATAATCCCGCCGCCGGCCGTTCGCATCAATATCCATTCCAATCACCACCAATCAAAATTATGCTATTATTCAGCAACATTATTAATGAATTTCCAGCAGTTTATCGTTATAATATTACCATGCCGGGCAGTTAAGCATCAACATTATGCTAACCTTAGACACAATGTATTCATTTGAAAAGAGGTATCTACCATGACAACAGGCATCTTCCGCAGCATAGACCGTAACTACTTTTTCTTTCTCTTGTCCACTGCTTTTATCGGTATCGGTCAGAGTGTGGACGGCGCAACGCTAAACAACTATCTAAAAGAAAATCTGGGCATGATGATTCTCCAACGGTCCGCGCTGGAGTTCCCACGGGAGCTGCCAGGTCTGCTGGTAGTCATCGTCATTGGCCTTTTAGCCTCACTGGGAGATATACGAACCACGGTTGTAGCCAACATTCTGTCTGCTGTGGGAATGTTTTCCCTGGGCATCATCCCGTCCGAATATAGCTTAGTGGTACTGACTATCTTCATCTACAACATGGGAACTCATATTTACCTCCCCATGTCTAACAGTATTGGCATGAGCTTTGCTACTTCCGGGGAACTCGGCCAGAAGCTGGGGCAAATGAATGCTGTCAATACCGTTGCCTTAGTCCTCAGCAGTGCTGTACTATGGGCACTTTTCCGGTTTGTGCATATCAGCTATACAACTTCTTTTACTATCGGTGCCTTGGCTTTCCTGTTGGCGGCCGTATGCCTCTTTTTCATCAAACAAACCCGGCAGATTAAAGAACCTAGCCGCTTTATCTTCAGGAAAGAATATGGACTTTACTACTGGCTGTGCGTGTTATACGGGGCCCGCAAGCAGATTTTCATCACCTTCGGGCCGTGGGTATTGGTCGATGTCTTCCACCAAGAAGTAACCACCATGACGGTGCTGTTCTTCATCATCTCAGTAACCGGCATTGTCGTGAAACCTTGGATTGGACATATGATCGACAAACTTGGAGAAAAGGTTATTCTTGCCGGCGAGGCAGTGGCCTTCTTCTTTGTCTGCCTGGGATATGCCTTTGCCGCCGACCTGTTTAACCCATCACTGGCTTTGCTCGTTATCTGCACCTGCTACGTCCTGGACCAGAGCATGAGTTCAGTTAGCATGGCCAGGGCTACCTATATGAAAAAGCTGGCCTTGGTACCTGAAGATGTTTCTCCCAGTCTTTCTCTCGGTATCAGCATTGACCACATCGTCACCATGTTCTTGCCCATCGTGGGCGGTCTGGTGTGGTATAACGGCGGGCCTAACGGCTATAAGTACGTATTCATCGGCGGCGCGGTCATTGCTCTTCTTAATTTTGTATCAGCCCAATTTATCCGGCTTGAACAACAAGAAAGCAGCCCGACTATTTGTTCCGGTAAGTAATAAAGCGATTTTAGATTTAGCAGCAACAGAAGCTACAACCGGCCTAGTGGTTGTAGCTTCTGTTACTATGGATAAAATTCTCGTATGCAGATTATAGCAAGCAGTTTCGGCGGAAATTTTAAAGTACAGGAGATTATCGGCTGGGAGCCGCCAGCTTTCTTAGCACCAGTGACTCGATTTGCATAAATAACTCTGTCTTCGAGAGCGAAAATAACCCTAACGCTACCCAAATAAAACCAAAAGACACGAGATGAATTTTGGTAAAGGGCTCATGGTATAAAAATATTCCCAACATCAGCGCAATCGTAGGAGATAAGTATTGAATAAACCCAAGCACTGTCAATGATAATTTGTTAGCACCATGCGCAAACAGCAATAAAGGTACGGCTGTCACAATTCCCGTCCCGATTAAAAATCCGGAAGTTCCGGAAAAGTCCAGCAAATATCCCGCCCCCTGAACATTGACATATACCAAATAGAGAAAGGCAAAAGGTGTCATGACAAGTGTCTCCAGTGTAATGCTCGTAATGGCCGTAATGTTTGCCATCTTCTTGCATAACCCGTACAAACCAAAGGTAACAGCCAGTAGCAAAGCAACCCAGGGAATAGCCCCGAAATGCACCGTCATGTTGAGCACACCAATCATTGCCAGAAAAACAGCAATAATCTGCCAGTAAGACAACCGTTCTTTCAGAACGATTACAGCCAGTAGAACGCTGAAAAGCGGATTGATATAATAACCCAGACTCGTCTCAATCACCCGGTCGCTATTAACCGCCCAAATATAAAGAAACCAATTTAAACTAATAAGCATGGATCCCATCGTCACAGCCAGCAGTTTTTTTGGTTCTGCGATCACTTGTCTCATTTCAGTCAAAATCGGCTTCTTCCGATTAACGAATATTACTACACATAGCATAAAAATAAAGGACCAAAAGATACGATGAGCCAGAATTTCATGAGCGGGCACCTCGGAAACAAGCTTCCAATATATCGGCAAGATGCCCCAAAGCATATAAGCTCCAGCAGCAGAAACAATCCCATATGGTATTTTTTTCATCTGTTCCATGTAAACTATACCTCAGCACCAGTTAATATATGTAATTTTAGTTGATTTCCCCGGAAGATGCAAGTGCCCTCGCCAATCGTTTAGTATTTGGTTTTGTTCGGCATAAGAAAAAATATTAAGTTGGTAAATTGCCTGGATAACGGAAGTACTAACAGGGATGACAGGAGGTTAAACAGAGTATGAATAGTTGCCACTTGACCGCTGAAATCGCCGGTAAAAAACCTGGCGGCAATTACTAACAATGGAGTCATAGGGAAAAAGACGAGAACTCCCACTACATTTAGTACAATGTGGGACAACGCAACCTGCCTGGCAGCGATAGGAGCTGCTGCGCTGAAAACAACTGAGGATGCGCATGACCCTATGTTGTTGCCATAAATCACATACGCAGCGGTCGTTATATCGACAAGTCCCATATCTGCCAGCAGCATAAGTAATGCGGTAGCGGCACTGCTTGATTGAAAAATCATTGTCACAAAGATACCCCCCCATATACCGTAAAGAGGCTGAGATTTTGCCATTATTAAATATCCGGCAATCTCGTTGAGATTAGACAAACCGGAAATGCCCTTAACTAATAAATCCAGACCGGCAAACATGCTAAACAATCCGGTAAGGGCCAGCCCTACATACCGAAACTTTCTGAAAATACTCAGCAGCATGGCAATCAATATCAGGGGCAGGATGTAGTCGGCAGGCAACGAGAAGTTGATCAACTGAACAGTAGAGCATGTGCCAATATTTGCCCCTAAGATGACGCCTAAAGCCTGGCGGAAGGACATATAGTCGGCCCCTACCAAGCCGATTGTAATCAGGCACACTGTTGTGCTGCTCTGAAATAAGGCAGCGGCTATCGTCCCTAAAATCAGGCCACGTAAGGGAGTTTTGGTCATTTTCTCCAAAGCTCTGTGCAATTGATGCCATAATGCTTTCCGAAGACCATAACGCATAACAAAGATACCCAGCAACAGCATACAAAGACCCAATAACATTTTAAACATAGTGCTCCCTGTCCTCCATCACCTGGTATTTCCTTTTTTACTACCATATGCTGGAGGCTTGAGCCTTATGTTTTACCAAACCGAAGTCGTTGCTCGACACAAACAGTACTTGGATTAATACATGAATGTAATCTCTCATTTCGGTAAAAAATAACAGGGGGAAGGTTCCCCTTCCCCCTACTTAAAGCACCCATCCCTATAGCATTCATTGTACACCGGTAATCTCAGACCACTTACTTTCGAACAAGACATATTGATTTTTACAACAGATGGGAACATGCTTCAATCGGTCATTCCTAACGACAACAAAAAACACTATCCTGCCATACCAATTAACCTATTTGCAACAAACGAAAAACTAAGGTTTTCTACCTACTGCATATGGGTTGAATCTCCGGCGCTATAAGGATGGTGCTTACCTAAATAATAACATAAGTATAGTATTTTTACAAGTGGTATTTTCAGAAAATTTAATTCTCATCAGGATAGGGAACCGGTTCAGCTATATGAAATCCAATAAAGATTTTTTCTAGGCGTGTTGTTAGTAACGCTCCACCGCTGGCGCTTGACTTACGCTTATACTAACAACACGCCTGTAAATCTTTATTGGATACTATATAGAATCAATACAGCATACTATAAAATAAAAGAAAATAAATACCCCGCTACAGTATCCATTCCGTGGATACAAAGACAAGAAACAATAAGCAGGCTAACACGCCTGCTTATTGTTTCTTGTCAGCAACCATGTTTGTATATTGCGGACAATTAATCGCATGGTGAACAGCAGTCATCCTCGAAACAACAAAACAGTAAAATAATTATAATGATAATTATGACCCAACTGTTACTACGACCACCACAGCCACCAAAACCAAAACCCATAAATATTCCTCCTTTACTATGTAGTACGTTAAGATATTATATAGTATGAGATATGCAGCAGCTTTGCTACAGCCGCCCTAGTCCTTTAGCTAGCACTATAATTAAGAACCGTCATAAGATTATTGTTACCAGAAGTAATTCTACGCTGAAGCATAATAATCTTAGTAAACTATCCCCTGCGGGTATCCTTCGAAAATGGACGCAAAAAAAAAAACCAGTAACATATTGCCACTGGGTACAAAAAGTGTTTATAATAGGGGAAAATCTATTTTAAATAGAGAAGCACCTGCCTCACTATGAATTGTTCAAAGCTGATAAATATTTAAATCTTACCAAAACAACACTTATTAATTGTTACAAATTAGTTACAAATTCAGGAAAGTTTTATTACAATTCCTGCATGGTATCCTCCTTTATTTTCCTGTTTGGATTATAATTCGAAAATGTGACAAAATTATGACTGAGTAGTCATTTTTACAAACAAAAATGCCCCCGGTGTTCCTGAGGGCTACTCAATAGGCAACTGCATTTTTATCTACCACCAATTCCTTTATTTCAAAATTACAGAAACTACAGAAATGCCATCAGACTCAAAAATATCAATTGCAGTTGACTATAATCTGCCTTGCAAGATCAAAGTCAATATCTATTGTTGAAACTTTCTGTTTTCAATGAAAAAGAGATTGTTTTGCTAAATCGTCCCTTTGTCATACATTTGTCATATATTTGCCTTACTATGGTTTTAAATCCATATAAAGCCTAGCGGTAAAATGTCAATATGGAAAAACTGAAAAATTGGAAAAAAGATAACGAGAAATTAGAAGTTAGCCTAAAAAAGGGTATACCAAATAAACCTCACCTTAACTACCAAATTATGTAAGAAAGATGAGGTATTTTAAAGGCTGCCAATTAGAAGAAAAAACTAACCTCTCCTCTCAGGCGGTGTGTACAGTTGCTTGGTCTTTAGTAGCATAAAGACCAACCGTACCAGTTTTCGGGCAGTTAAGACGAGAGCACGTTTGTGATGATGCTTGAATGCTTGGGCATATTTTTCGGCGTAAAAAGCAGCATACTCACTGTCATATCGACGAACGAGGTTAGCTGCCTGTATTAGATAATACCTCAGATATTTATTGCCTGTACGAACTCGCTTGGTTTCCTCACTTTCAAACTCTCCCGATTGGTACTGAGACCAAACAAGTCCAGCATACTTAGCAAGAGAATTGTGGTGAGAAAAGCGAGCGATATCGCTAATTTCGGCGATAATACCGGCGGCAAAGACCGGCCCAATCCCTTTCACAGATGATAAGGTTTCGGGAATGGACTTCATGATTTTTTCAATCTCTTTATCCAGTTTGGCAATTTCTTTTTCCATAGTCTGAATAACACTGAGCATAACGGATAATGAGAGATTAACAGGATCAGCCATAGCTTTATCAAGACGATAAGACGAGCGGGCAAGTTTTTGCAAGAAAGAAGCCAATTGCTCCGGATCGTCAAAGCGATTCTTCCCTTTTTCCTTCAAAAAGTCTACTAACTCTGTAATGGACATAGAGACAATCTGTTCAGGTTCAAGTTCTTGCAAAACAGCTAAACAAGTAGAGCCAAACATATTGGAAAAGGGATTATCTTGGCGAAGCCCACTAAATTTCAAAAAGACTTGATTGAGAAAGTAGGTTTTATCGCGGGCGATATTTTGCATAAGGTGAAAGCGGGTTCGGGTCAAACGCTGGAGAGCCTCAAATTGAATAGTAGAAGTCAACTCATGTGGAAGACGGCCAAACCGAAGTTGATCTGCAATCACCCAGGCATCAATGCGGTCGTTCTTAGGAAGAGTATCATAGCCTTTCTTAAAACGAGCCACTTTTCTAGCATTAAGGACAAAGACCTGAGCTTTGGAACCTTGGGTTTGATGGAGGTTAGCTTTAAGGAAATGAGCCAAATGCCAACCAAGATTCGAAGTGGCTTCCATGCCTACACGAATAAGTTCAGATTGAAGTTTTTGAGCCGATTGAAGAATACGTTCAAGTAGAGTTTGAGCGCCTATCAGGTTATTAGGAATGCTAAAAGATTCTAAAGCATCCCCACAATCATTCATGAACTGTACAGAATGAGAGCGGAGGCTAACGTCAATGCCTACCATAAGATTAGCCATAATCCACACCTCCCTTCGGATAAATAATCAAATACTTCTCAGACCTGGGTGCCCATGGGAACCATCTAAAGCAGCCTCGTCATCAGAACTCATGTACAGGAAACAGACAGTGTGGGTGCTACCCCCAGTTTCCAGACTGGTGCAACTAGCGGTTAGATACTCGATGATGGACCACGGGTAGCCGGCTTTCTACAGCAGTATCCAGTGTGGATCCGCAAGGAGGAGAAGAAATCTCCCGAAAAGTACCTGTCGATCCCATTGTCCCATGAGCAAGTCCAAGATTCAAGGTAGGTAATGAGTAAAAAAGGCAGTAAAAAACCAGCCAGCGACAGGGAGCATATACATACTCCGGCTGGCCGGTTTC
Source organism: Sporomusaceae bacterium ACPt (assembly GCA_041428575.1). Classification (GTDB taxonomy): domain Bacteria; phylum Bacillota; class Negativicutes; order Sporomusales; family Sporomusaceae; genus Sporomusa_D; species Sporomusa_D carbonis. The sequence goes on along the minus strand of CP155570.1, from coordinate 846,909 downwards.
AATCACTGTTGAATTGTAGCAACTCTGGAATTGGGCCTGTGCCCCGGGCGTATCAAATTGACGCCAAAGTAAGAATTGCTGACTTCAATCAGTGTTCTTATTCAGTTGAAGTTTATTAATCCATTCTGAAAAAGCGTCTTTAACCATAGAAGGAATTAACCACAACCTATAACCGCGCGCATTACAGGCTGAATGTGGATAATATTTCGGGGTAAAAAGAGCTTCTTCAGAATTGGGAACCGGTTCCCCGGAATATGTGTTTCCTTACTGGAAATTACGCTATCCGGTGGATCTAATTCTATTATACGAGGAGATGTTGTATGAAAAAGCTATCGTTTTTAATGGTTACCACATTTGTTTTAGTTATGTTATCCGGAAATGCGCTGGCGTGGAGTGATCGTTCCGAAGGCCAACCGTACCAAACCCCCTTAGGGGTAATGATGAGAGCGCCCGGTTTATTTATCTGGCATGATCACAATGATGAACTCCACATAAGATCAACTAACTTGGGCCACCAACATGTTTTCTCCGGTATTATCCAAACTGATGGACGTTTCTACAACATTGAGCAAAAACAACTGGAAAATGGTGATTACGTTAAAGTAGACCGTGACCATAAAACAATCCGCTTTCGTTTTACTGGCCGCGGACTTGACGGCATTGACTTCAAGGTTAGAGGTGGAGAAACCGTCGACTTTGATCTTTATAAAGACGGCAAGGAAATGCCTAGGAATGAAATATTCATAGGTAAAAAAGGCTGGCATCCTTGGCACAATAATTTTTATTTAGAAAGATAGTTGAACACCATCCTACTGTGAATGCAGTAGGATGGTGTTTTTCAGTCAATGATTACCACCGGAACTTTCTACCAAACCGCTAGAACAACGTACTGCATCTTCCGGCGGCTATGTTCATTATACGAGCAACCTGACACTTTTCCGGCAGTATTGCAGCCCCAGTAGCACCGATCAGCTGTGCGCGACACGCTTCAGGTAGCAATTTTCAATGCGAGTCACGAACACTTATTACGCTAGTAACAGCCCCTATAAGGGCGTGTTACTAGCGGCACCTTAAGTGCTTTGTGTTCCGCCAGCCGCAGTTGTCACTCTAGCTCCCCCTTAAAGGGGTCTTGATGTTAAAACATAATATAAAAAATCAAGGCGCATCAAAATGCCGAAAAGCCTTGATACCCCTTGATTTTACTGGTGACCCACGTAGGAATCGAACCTATAACCTACTGATTAAGAATCAATTTTCCAGCCTATCCCAGCCTAGTAATAATAGCCTCCAACCCGCAAAAATACTGGATTTACTTTTCATAAGTTCATGTAACTTTTTTCACCGGTTGCTGTACAGCAACCACGCCACCCATCCCCTAAGAAAACAGCCGGCTGCAGCCGGCTGTTTTTACGCTGAAATCAATTCATCCAGCTGGCGGTCAAACTCTTCCAGACTGGCTGCCTTTATACTCAGTTTGTGAAGTGCTTTCAGCACACCCACATCCTCCACCGCAAGAACTTTAGCCCGCAACGGCTGCCTGACCACGGTAAAGCGCTCCGCCAGTACGTCCAGGATATTCTCCCGCAGTACTTCCACAGTAGCCTGGGCTTTCGCCTCGCGGATATCCTCGGCAATCCATTCCCTGTACACCTGAGACTGCATCAGCATTTCCCTCCTGACATAGCGCCGGATAACATCCGGCCCGTATTTCTCCCCGCCGATAATCCCCAGCACTGCAATCAAATCCTGCTCGAGCGCCGTATCCTCCACCGCCGCGGCCGTGATCCGTTCCAGCGCCTGCTGCATCACCGTGTCCGGCGTATCGCCGACGGCATCCTGCATCAGTGGCAACAGCGGGTACAGCCCGACCAGCCCCCGGCTGAGCACGGCATCCCGTGTCACTTCCCACAGGCGCACCACCTGGTACACATAGTGTATCCCGTCATCGTCCAAACCGTGCGCCTTATTTTCATGCTCCGGGAAAAAGAACACCGCCGCCTGGTGAATATGAGGCGTACCCTGACCGGCAGTCAGGGTATTCTCCCAAATATCGGCGCGGTACCGGAGCATACGCGCCGGAAAGGCCGGATCCAGATACCCCTGGGCTTCCAAGTGGACAATGGCCTGGCCGGCCGGCGTTACTACCGAGAACACCTCATCCAGGCGGGACTGTGCTTTCGGCGTCAGCTCCCTGCCGAGCGGCCGGATACTGCCCGGCCTGGCCTCCGGGCAGACAAAGCGCACCCAGTCTGCCGCCCGCCGCTCCACCAGCCGCTTAATCGGAATATCAAACTTGGGCAACCGCTCACCCCCGTTTACCGTTCGTTTTACTACTTCCCATTATACCACAAATGTACCACAAAACTTCATGGAACATCACAACACTATTTTCCTGGCCGTCCCCCCTGCCGTTTTTTTGCCGCCCGGCGCATCCCCTGCCGCCTACGGCGTCAAGGCTGGGCGGCGCGCCTTTGGCCGCCCACCCGCCATGGCCTGGCCTTGACGCCGTAGGCTACGCTGGCCTATCCTGGCGGCAAAAACCATTGCCGCGCCGTCCGCGGCCACCTTGCGCCTGCGGCCGGGCTCTTAGCACGCTGGCCGGCGGTGCGGGTTTTACCGCCGGCCATGGTGGCGGCTGAGCATGTGCCTCCCGGCTTCGGCGCAACGAAACCAACGCTTGTTACCGGCACTGGCGAAAGCCGCAGGCGTCAAAACAACCTTTCACGACCTAAGACACGACCACGCCACCCGCCTGTTCGCCGCCGGCTGGCACGCCAAAGATGTGCAGGACAGGCTAGGACATAGCACGATAACTGTGACCATAGACACGTATACCCACCAAGTTCCCGCCCGCAAAAACGCCATTGCCAACTGGCTGCAAAGCACGCTGCCGGCAACGGCAAAGTTATAAATCGCCCCATATCGCAACAGAGCGGTTGCTGTACGGTTGCTGTACAAACACAAAAAAGGCCTCCGGGTAAAAACCCTGGAAGCCTTGATTTTACTGGTGACCCACGTAGGAATCGAACCTACAACCTACTGATTAAGAGTCAAAAATAAGCTCAATTTTTCATTTTCAAAACACCACGGATGCTTGATATTGCTGCATTTTCATCACAAGCCGTCACAGACTTTTTTCGCCGCATTGTTGTACGGTTGTTGTAGTACAACAACCGCCGGGTGAATAAAATGAGCCACAGCCCTTCATTTGATCATGTCTTTATTAATATATAACCGCTTTCCAACTTTGCATATTTCGTTTCAATTTCCTGCTTCCTGTACAACCTCAAACAAGCGTTTATTAAGATAAATACGCTCTTTGCCGATTTTTTGCGATGTAAGAAAGCCCGCATCTTCAAGGGATGCCAAATAGCTGGCTGCCGTTTTCCGGGAAACGCTGAGACCGGTTTCAATATAAGTTGTTTTGGTATAAAACTCATAAAACAGCAATTCCACCAGCTCTTTGGAATATACTCGTGGCAAAGCTTCCTTCATGTCTTCCGCAGTCTTGTCCACAACTGCATTAATTCTTTTGACCAGCAACAGCGTTTCTTCAGCCGTCTGTTCAATGCCGTCCAGTATAAAGAGAACCCAAGCCTCCCAACCGTCCTTGGTTCTAACTTCTTGCAGCAGCCGATAATATGCGGTTTTGTTTCGTATGATATATTTACTAAGATACAAAATGGGGCTATCCAGCAGTTCCTTGAGAACCAGATATAAGACATTAATGATTCTCCCAGTTCGCCCATTACCGTCGTAAAAAGGATGTATAGACTCAGACTGATAATGAATTACGGCCAGTTTCACCAGTGGATCAACCGCATCATAGTCGTCATTCAGGTACTTTTCCAGATTGGACATCAGCTCAAGTATCTCCCGCTCACCATTTGGCGGCGTATATACAACTTCGCCGGTCGTTTAATTCTGCAAAACCGTCCCCGGCAGTTTTCTTATGCCGGCACGGTTATTTTCTATGTCCTGTTGGATTTCGACAATCATATTCGTAGTCATAACTTTTTTTGCTTTGACTAACTCATAGCCCTTCCAAAGAGCCGTCCGGTAGTTTACAACCTCTTTGGCAGCAGGATTATTGTAATTCGACTGTGACATAGCTTTAAACAATTCATCATGTGTCGTAATGATATTCTCTATTTCTGAACTGTCTTTTGCTTCGTTAATTGTTATGGCATTTATTAAAATATTTTTGTTAGGCATCGTATCGGCAAAGCCCTTTAACTCAGCCAACGCTCTGTGCGATCTGGCAAGCTGCTTTAAAACTCTTTTGGTTTCAAGGTCAATATCAGGCGGTAACAGTTTCAATGTACTATCTTGCATATCTTCGCCTCCTCTTCATTCCATTATATGGGTAAACTCTTCCCATATCAATGTAAGCGTAAAAGTATCCCCACATAGCGTATATGCTTCAATCCTGGGATAATGATCTCAGGAGGGATAAGCTGTATGGAAAATACAATAACAAGCAAGCGTAAGGCCTACTCTGCTGTCGAAAAAGCAGCGCTGATAGCAGCATATAAAGCCAGTGGCCTAAGCAAAAAAGAATGGTGCCAGGAAAATGCTATTGGCCTGAGCACATTGCAGAGATGGCTGCAGCACGAAAAAAGCAGGACCAGCCGCAACCGGTACAAAACTGGATTCCTGTCATCCAGGCTGCGCCACAACGATCAGCCAGCCTCGAAATACAAATCGGCAAATGCAAAATTGCCGTAGATACTAAAACAGATAAAAAACTCTTGGCAACGGTGCTTGGCGTACTGGTGGAAGTATGCTGAAACTATCGGAACATACACCAGTCTTTTTAGCCTGCGGGGACACCGATATGCGTAAATCCATTAATGGCTTAAGCGCATTGGTGCAGCATAGTTTTAAGTTGGATCCGTTTCAAAAAGCACTGTTCGTCTTTTGCAACAAACAACGCAATCGAATTAAGATTTTAACTTGGGAAGACAACGGCTTTTGGCTGCATTTAAAGCGCTTGGAACGAGGCCGTTTCAAATGGCCGACACTTGACGACGCCACCATGGCGCTTACCACAGAAGAACTGTGGAACCTGATTCAAAGCCCGGGCATCGAACAAAAACTGCGTCGCACGCAAGTTTTAAAAAGCCGCTAAATCATTGATTTTACTGGCTTTTCGCCTCATTTTCCGGTATAATAGAAGATAAGAAAATGGTATCGGAAATGAGGATTTTTTCTTGCAAACACAGGCACAGCTTGAAGAAGAAAATGCGGAATTAAAGAAACGCGTTCAGGAATTGGAAGCGCTCAACAAGTGGTATATGGAGCAGTTGAAGCTGCTTCGCCAAAAAAAGTTTGGCGCTTCTTCGGAAAAAAGTAAACGCGATGACCAGGAACAGTTAAACCTCTTCAATGAGGCGGAAGCTGAGCGCCAACCGATTGCTGTGGAGCCAGACGTGGAAACCATCAGTTATCAGCGCAAAAAGGGTAAACGCGGAGAAAACATAAAGGACTTGCCGGTAGAAGTGATTGAATATACTCTGCCAGAAGGTGAACAGACCTGCCCTGCTTGCGGTGAAGAGCTGCATGTTATGAGCAAGGAAGTACGTAAGGAATTGACGATTGTTCCGGCAAAGGTCAAGGTTATCGAGCACGTAAACTATGTATACGGTTGCCGAAATTGCGAGAAAAACAATATAGAGACGCCGATCATCACGGCTAACGCGCCGAAAGCGTTGCTGCCTAAGAGCATGGTATCCGCCGAGCTTATGGCCTATATCATGAGCCAAAAATTCGTCAATGCTATGCCGCTGTATCGGCAGGAGCAGGAATTTAAGCGGCTTGGCGTAACGCTTTCCCGCCAAAACCTTGTCCAACTGGGTTATTAAAGGTGTCGCACTTTTGGAGCCTTTGTTAGCAGCCCTAAAAAAAGAGTTGCTTTCAAGGGATCTGTTGCACGCCGATGAAACTACTCTGGAAGTGTTGTGTGAACCCGGCAGACCGGCACAGACAGATTCCTATATGTGGTTATATCGAACGTCCGGGGATACGGATCATCCGGTTGTGCTCTATGACTACCAGGAAGGGCGCAGCGGGCAATTTGCCAAGGCGTACCTTGCAGGGTTTTCCGGCTATCTTCAGACCGATGGTTGGCATGGCTATCACAAGGTAGAAGAAGCCGGTGTAACCTTGTGCGGCTGTTGGGCACATGTTCGGAGAAAATTCAATGAAGCCTTGGTCGGCCCTGCGGCTAAACAGCCGGATAGTAAAGAAGCGATAGGTCTTGCCTATTGCAATAAGCTTTTCGACGTTGAAAAAAGGCCGAGCACATGACGCCGGAAGAACGGCATGAACTAAGGCAAAAAGAAGCTAAACCAATTATCGAAGAGTTTTATAAATGGATAGAAGCTTGTTGGGCTGATACCTTGCCGCAAAGTCTACTGGGCAAGGCGCTTACCTATGCCCAAAATCAGAAAAAGTATCTGACAGCCTATTTGGCCGATGGCCGCATCGAAATATCGAATAATCGTGCGGAGCGATCTATCAAGCCTTTTGTGATTGGACGAAAAAACTGGCTGTTTTGCAATACGCCTGGTGGCGCAAGATCGTCCGCCGCTGTTTACAGCCTGATTCAGACGGCTGCAGAAAATGGATTAAATCCGCAAGCTTATCTGGAATATGCCTTTAGGCAAATCCAACTGCAGGATACGCTCTGTATTGAAAAACTACTTCCGTGGGCTGAAGAAATTCCTGTAAGCTGTAAAATGCCTAATAAAAAAGCATAACGGTTCCAACAGCCATCTGATGTTTTATCATATCGTACATCAGGTGTTTTTTTATTGATAGGTGGTTTTGCTTTGACGCTTACGATCAAGTAATACTTTTAGAGTCAAAGAATAAAGAGTCAAGGCCATCATTTGCAAAAAAGTGCTTATCAGAAAAACTAGATAAACTTTCTTTTCCATATAAAAAAAGCGATATCCAAACACATGGATACGATTGTCAATTAAAAGTATCGCTGTGACGGTTTTCTATAAAAAAAATAATCATATAATAACAGCTAAAGATCACCTGCCTCCATAACTCAATTGGACAGGAGATTCCGCTTTTCTATTGTTTAATATTGTTTAATACCCTTCCGCAAAACCCCTCTTAAATTTCGCGAAAAAGTTCCGCCTCACTAAAAATTTACCCCCCGGGGGTGCAAAAATCGCCTAAACCTTACGTCTAGGCGAACATAAATCACGCTTGTTAATTTATCCCAAAACCCGCAAAGCCTTATATTTCAAGCTACTTCCGCTCTATCAACGCGACTGTCTCCACGTGTGTTATGATAACTAAAGGATACTAATACGCGAAATTGAAGTTCCTCAAAACGGTTTCGACCCCCTTTTGCAAGGGGGTCGGCTTAGCTCTACGGGCGATACTTTTTCGCAAAATTGACACCAATCACTTAAAGCTATTTCATTTTAATATCAACATCTACGTCTAATTCTTCGATCTTTTTTTCGTATAATTCTCTTATTGCGGAAGCGATGATTTCTGGGTCAACATCTATTTTTTTAGCCAGTTTCGTGATGGAGTAATTATACTCCTTGCCGTATTTCCTGTCTTTAACTACAAAGTGATTATTAAAATCATTTATTGCACGCCGAGCAGCTGCCGTTCTATGACTCTTAGTCATATTGTCAATCTCCACAATAGAAAACCCTATTTCAGTGGATTGGTTCCATTCTCCTTCGTCACAGATCATGTAATCAAAACCACCCTTAAATATCTCACTTTGAATCATTTCATGTAAATCATCCATTAGTTCATCTCCTAAAATAAAGTTCGAACTTGTTACACTAAATTAGATTTCCAAGTCTAATTTTTGCTTTCTAATCTACAAATTCATAAAAAGTTATCTCTCCCTTAACCCCTCACTACGGTACTTAATAAAGGGATCAAGGAAATATTCAATAATTTTCTTTTTCCTTGTTTTAATCTCCGCCGTAACGGCCATACCTGGACTTAAATATACGGTCCTATTATTCGCAAGTTGAAAGTAATCCATATCGGTTCGAAGCAAAGCTCGGTAAACTAGTCCTTTTTCCTTATCTTCTACTGCATCAGAACTGATTTCAACCAACTTCGCATTTAATGTGCCGTATTTTTGAAAGTTGAACGTTTCTACCTTAATTTCGGCATCTTGTCCATCATAGATAAAGCCAATATCCTTATTAGCGACCCACGCCTCAATCTCCATCTGCTCCCCCTCTGGGACTATCAGCATTAAGGATTGTGCGGGCGTAACAACGCCACCAAGCGTATGAATGGCTAATTGCTGTACCTTACCATCAATTGGAGAAACAATAGTACTTAAGCGATTTTTCTCTTTGGCCTTGCGTAAATCCTCTTCAACAGCTTGAAGCTGTCTCCTACTATTTACCAAGTTACTCATAATGTCTCGCTCACGCTCTTTTACTATGCTGTTAAGCGCTTCCATGCTTTGAAGAAGAGCGTGATTGGCTTTAGCAATTTCGCCAACTTGGGCTGCGAGGTCTTGTTGAATCGTGATGCGCCTCTCACGATATTCTAGATACTGAAATTGAGCTGCAGCACCGCTGTCTGCAAGTTCTTTCATTTTTGCTTCTTTATCTACCGCTATTTCTAATTGCTGCGCGAGTTTGTTTCTTGTTGCTTCATAGGCATCCAGTGCTGCTTTCGCTTGGTTTACCGCTTGTTGAGCAGTCGATACTTTTGCGTTATATTCAGCAACACGACTATTAAACAGTTGCTGCTGATACATAACATCTTGCGGATCATAGTTTTCGTTATTGTTTACTACAAATGGTACTCCCATCTGCTCTGCTGTTAACCGCGTAGTTTCTAGTTTTAAGTATGCTAATTCCTTTGACTGGCGGGCAAGGTCAGCTGCAGTCATCGTTGTATCAAGTTCAATTAAAATATCACCGGCTTTAACCTTGCTCCCATCTTTCACATGAATCGCTTTGACTACTCCTGTGTCAAATGCTTGTATAGCCTTGGTGTATCCTGATGGAATGACTTTACCTGTAGCTACGGCTACTTCATCTACTTCACCAACACATGCCCAGATTAAAGCAACTGAAAACAACATAATAATGGCCCATGCCGTAGCCCTGCCAATAGGAGAAGGCGGCTTTTCTACAATCTCAAGTGCAGCAGGAAGAAATTCCATTTCATCTCTGGTAAGTTCATTAGATTTATTTTTTCCTAATCCTAGGCGCATACTTCATTACCCTCCTGCTGCATGTGTAGACTGTAATATGCGCCTTTTTGGGCCATTAACTGCTGGTGGCTGCCTTGCTCTATAATGCGTCCCTTCTCAACAACAACTACCATGTCTGCATTACGTACCGTGGACAATCTGTGAGCGATAATAAAGACTGTCCGCCCCTTACAAATTTGCTGTAAATTATCTTGAATAATTCTTTCCGACTGGTAGTCTAGCGCACTCGTAGCTTCATCAAAAATTAGAATGCGAGGATTACTGAGCAGTGCTCTAGCGATGGCAATCCGCTGCCGCTGCCCACCGGAAAGGGCCGTCCCCCTTTCGCCCACACTTGTATCATAACCATCAGGTAATTCTAAGATAAATTCATGCGCGCCTGCTAACTTTGCCGCTTGAATTACTTTTTCCATAGGTGCCCCAGGCTCTACTGCTGCGATATTGTCCCTAATGGAACCATTAAACAAAAAGTTTTCCTGTAAAACTACTCCAATTTGTCGGCGAAGCCATGCTGGCTCGGCTTGTGACAAATCAACGCCATCAACGAGAATTCTACCACGTTCTGGTAAATATAAGCGTTGTATGAGTTTAGTAAGCGTACTTTTACCAGATCCAGAGCGACCTACTATTCCCACCGTTGTTCCCGGCTGCACTCCTAAGCTAATGCCGTCAAGAATGAGAGGCCCATCATTCCTATACCTAAAGGACAAATCTTGAATTTCAACTCGACCTTTCAGGGCTGGCAACATAGTACGAGATGGATTAAACACCGGTTCACGAGGGCAGTTTAATACATCCCCCAATCTCTCAATAGACAGCCTAACTTGCTGAAAGTCCTGCCACAAATTTGCAATGCGTAAAACAGGATCGGTAACTCGGCCAGAAAGCATTTGAAACGCAATGAGCTGTCCTACTGTCAGGCTCCCCTCCATTACTAAATGGGCACCAAACCATAATATAGCCAGCGTAGCAATCTTTTGAATAAATTGGGCAATGTTTCCTGCAATGTTACCAAGGAGGTTTGTTTTAAAAGACGCCTTAACGTAATTTGCTAATATTCCTTCCCATTTATGGTTAAGCTGCGGTTCAATGGCTAAGCTTTTTACGGTATGTATCCCAGTTATCGACTCTACCAGATAGGATTGTACTTCAGCACCGCAGGCAAATTTCTGATTTAAACGCTCTTTTAAAATCGGCGTAACTATAACTGATAATAGTATAAAGATAGGTAAGGAAGCGAGTGTAATAAGCGTCAGTTTCGCGCTGTAAAAAAACATCGCCGCAATAAAGATAACGGCAAAGAACAAATCTAACACGACCGTTAGTGTTGAGCCAGTCAGGAATTGTCTAATATTTTCTAGTTCTCTAACACGCGCTACCGTATCACCAACGCGCCGAACTTCAAAGTACTGCAAGGGTAGACCCAAAAGGTGATTAAATAGTTTTGCCCCAAGGATTACGTCAACTCGATTAGTGGTATGAGAAAAAAGATAAGACCGTAAAACGCCTAAGACACCTTCAAATAAGTTAATAAATAAAAGACCTACAACGAGAATGTCTAATGTTGAAACACCTTTATGAACTAACACTTTATCAATAATTACCTGTGTAAATAACGGAGCAATAAGGCCAAAAGTCTGCAGGAAAAATGACGTTAGTAAAACCTCGCCGAAAAAACGTTTAAACTTTACTATAGACGGTATAAACCACCGAAAGTTAAACTCCCGTTCGAGACTAGCTAAGCTAAATCGACGAGCTAATAGAATAACTTCGCCCGTCCAAGCCCCAGCAAATACATCATGCGTTACTGTTATGGGACGTTCTTTAAAAGGATCATATACCAAAACCCGCTCAGCATCTGCCTTTACAATCAATGCAAACTGGCCATTGATAAGTATAGCCATAGCCGGAAGGGCCAACCGAGAGAGCTTAGTAGCAGTGGTACTCGTCTTCTTTGCTTTGAGACCAATCTCTTTTGCCGCACGTAAAAGTGTGATCGTGTCGGAATATCCGGTTCCTACAAGAAAAGCACGTTTTAGTTGATTATATTCTGCGGGTATTCCTAGCAATCTTGCGGCTGCTACTAAACATAGTAAACCACTATCGGGGGAAGCTGTACTTGTTTCGTTAGCCATCGTATCTCTCCATTCTCTGGGACTGATTGTATAATTGATGTGTCTAAACCGGCAGACACTCCGCCGGTTTAGACACGGAACCTAAGTAACCGCTACAAAATAAGAAACTTTTTGTTTTACCTATGCATCGGTTAAATATACCATCAGAGAATTTGAACTGATCAATTTGATAATCGGCACCTAGCGTCCAGTTAGCAACAATAAGGTTTTCGCCCGTGGGTTATCCGTGCAAACAAGATCTTTGTTATTTTTGACAAACACAACGTTAGCCATGATGAAGTTTTGCATCACACCCGGTAGAGAATCGCGTTAAGATATTTTTTTATTTATATCTGCTGCAGTTAAAGTTCCATCTGTGAACTGGATTTGACCAACTTGATAGCTAGTTCCTAACCCCCAGTCTATAAGACGCATCGTTTCTCCAGTCTGAGTAATAGTACATACTAAATCATTACTTTCTCTTGTAAACTCAATACTTGCAAGTACCAGGTTTTGCATTTTGATAGTGTCAAATCCATTATCATTAGCTGCTCCATTATTGTAGATCGTATCGTTGCCTGAGCCCTGTCCCCAGATATACGTATCGTTACCGGCTCCGCCATATAGGTAGTCGCTACCAGTTCCACCGTCTAATATATCATCACCATCCTGACCAAAGAGTGTATCATTACCATCTCCACCATATAGGCTATCATTACCCGTCATTGTTGCATTGACCATGCTGGATGACGACCCATAAAGCGTGTCATTTCCACCAAGTCCATAAATTTTATCGTTGCGACTACTACCATATACGTTCTCCGAACTCATAGTTCCACGAATCATGGCCATTTCACTGAGTTGCGCCGCAGTTAACTCGCTCCCATCCGCAAATTGTACCTTGTCAACCTGATAGGAATCTCCATTAAACCAGTTAGTTATCGTTAGCGTCTCACTACTGGACTTAATTTCTAGTATTAGATCACTACCGTTTTGCAAATACACTAGCATATCCGCGGTCAGACCATCAGCAACTTGGACTATATCATACTCGTCAGTAGAACCATAGTTGCAAATTCGATCATTTCCTGAACCTACACCAAATTGATATATGTCATTGCCCGTCCCACCTTCTAAATAATCGTTGCCACTTCCACCAATAAGGGTGTCATTTCCCTTCTGACCAAATAAATTATCATCACCAGCTCCGCCGTATATAACGTCATTTCCACTGCCTCCATAAAAGGTATTTGAACCTGCACCTCCAAAAAGGCTGTCGTCCCCATCTCCTCCGTTAATAATCCCTTTTAAATTCTTTCCCGCCGAATCAATTGTTAGGCCGACTTCTGCACCATAAGTATTCGCAAAATGGTTCCTGAAATCAGTAAAATTAGTTAATGACGTTTGTAGTCCTAAACCGTACAAGACTCGCGAAAACTCAGCTAGTTGTTCTATACCTTTATCATAGCTTTGGCTAAAATATCCATCAATTTCAGTTTGAACATCGGCTAAATCGCCTACAAATGTATTTGTTGTTATATCCTGTGTAAAATGAATATCATTCAATAAATCAGACATATGCGTTTGGGCCATTAATCGAACATAGTAGTATTCTTTTACATCAGCATAAATGTCTTTTAAAATTGCAGCCGCATTTATATTCGGATTGCTTGTTGTTCCTTGCCAAGTTACCAAACCAGAAAATTGTTGTCCAAACATTTTTTCTAAAACCGACAATTGTCGCGCATCTATGCTGGAGCCCCTACTGGCTGGATCAATGGCATCGCTATTTGTCCATTTATATAAAATTTGGTTCATGATACTATCACGCATTTCAGGATTCTCTTCACTACTAAAAGCTTCTACTAGTGTTTTTAATGTACCACTTTCGTCGCGTACCATGGCTTGCCACAAATTATATACGTTTCCATATCCGTCCAAATCAGGAAGTGACGTATAGATTTCTGGAACTTCAAGTAAGTCCGTAGCAATTGTATGTATGGTATCGCGACTAAATTGATACTCTCCTATTTGCATTATAGTTCCGTCTTGCTTGTTGTAACTACCCAATCGTGTCTGTATATTGCCGTTTTCATCTGAACGATTACTTGATGTATAATTTAGATCAAATGATTTAATATCCAACTGATCAAGTGTGGATAGCTCATCTGCGGATGAATATCCATCTCCGTTTAAATCCCGCCAAACGCGAAGCTGCGAAAAGGCCTTATCATTAATATCAATTTTCCCGTCGCTATTACTATCAAGGTCGGCGAGAGCTTGAAAACCACTTGCTGCACGTGTACCATTACTCAATACTGTTTGATCCCCAAAAAGTTCTTGTCCATTGTTAATAACGTTGTCGCCATTCCGGTCAATAACAAGCAATCCATCATTTGAATTTACCCACCCTGTTCTTTCAGCAAATCCGTTGGCATCATTATCAAAAAAAACACCATTATTAACATCAATTGTTTGAATGCCATCGCCATTTAAGTCAAGAACTATCGGATCGTATATAGCTCCTCCAGCTCCACCCCAAGGATCCCCTCCCGGAGGGCTGAATGGATCTGGCGCAGTAGGGAGTCCTGGTTCAGAAGGGCTGGGATCATGATAAGGGGGTAAATGGTCATAAAGATATGTAAGTGGATTCGGGGCACCAGGATTACTTGGTGGGTTATTCTCAAAATCAATCAATTTCTTAATAAGAGGACTAGTTAAAATAGACCTTCCAAACATTCTAATGGTGTTTACTATTATCGGCAAACCTAACGAATACATAAAAATCTCCTCCAAATATCCAAATAGTTCATCTGGTAGATTACAAATTGGAAATTCGAAAATTTCATATTAATGAAATCGACCATCCCGTTGGAAGCCCTTACAGAAACTTACCTTTACTCAACCTATCTCTAAGATTTTTTATTGTTTTTTTTCGCTTTTAGCGTTCTACCTTGATTCTTTTTCCCTCCCACCCCAAAGAATAATTTAAAAGCAGAAAAAGCAATTCCTAATATTGCACAAATACAGATTGCAAGTATTGGAAAAATCATCTGCATTCCTAACACTTCGCCAAACTGCGGATTGTATGATTTTATAATTACGGTAGTAACTAATGCTAAAACCACAGAAATTCCCATCAAAAGGGATATATCAAATGAAAACATTAAATACCTCCTGCCATTCCATATTCAAAAGAACCTATTAGTTAAATATTACTGCTTGTATTTACTTTACTTAGTTGATCAAAAACCAACTGTCCGACTACTTGGGGTGACTTTACATTTAATCGATTTCTTCAAAAGTTGGGGCAAACCCCAGGTCTACATAAGGCGTTTTAACTTCATAAATTCCCCGCTATAGCATAAATACCCCCTCTTTTTTCCTAATGGAAAATAGTCACTTCATTTTTCACAAATCACTAATTAGCAAACACAATAGAACTTAATTGTTCAGCTGCTTTATGAAAACACCAGAGAATATAACTAATAATGCATAAAGAAACTACATACAACGTAGGCTGCTAACCCGAAGAATTTTACTGACTTTCTTAAAAAATCTCTGTAATTTTAAGTACTTTTCATTTTCTTCAAACTATAAGATTGTTATGTGATTTTCATTAATTTTATTAAAATATATTTCTCCGCAGAGTATCCATTTACCTCTATATTTACCATCAATTGCTAAAACAAACAACAAAACTCCTGCTTGAAATGGGTTGTCTGTACTTGTATATTGAATTTCTTGACCAATAATACATGAAGCTTGTACTAATCTACGATTATCTAAAATGCTAGCAACATCATGGGAATGCACCCACGTTCATCGCTTTACCTACATGAGTTTTATGATCCATATGATTCTATGGACTTATGTTGCAAGACAAGACTCCTCACTTTTGCAGATTATAATTTTAAATTAAATTTAAAGGGATTGATTAAATATCCTGCATATAACTCATCTTTGACAGTTAACGATCGTTTTTTCATGTTTCCCGAGCCCGGAATCCGCTATTTTCGCGGGTTTCGGGCTTTGCTATTGCAGAAATTTCTCAAAAAGTGTAGGTCAAACTATTTTGGAATTTTCGCCATAGATATCTTTATCTTCCGGAAATTTCGTGATATAATTGTAGGTGATAAATGTTGGGGCGGTGAGTCTCTTGTTTGCTCAAATTGTATCCACAAAAAAGTCGGATGGTAAAACCTACAGATATCTTCATATTGTTGAGTCATACCGGGAAGGTAAGTCCGTTAAAAAGCGTCGTATTGCAAGCCTTGGCAACATTGACGCGTATTCTGATAAGGAAATAGAACAGCTTATTTATAAGCTTGAGTCGCTCCTACAAAACCGTGTTACTGGTTCTATTGAGGATTTGGAACCCGGTAACTGCCTCCAGTTTGGGGTTCCTTACGTGGTTCAATTTTTGTGGGATCAATTGGGCTTGACTGGGGCTATCTCTAACGCCCTTAAGGATCGCGGCGTTACATTCGACGTAGCCGGTTACGTGCAGGCGATGGTGATTAATCGCCTGGTCGATCCCTCCAGCAAGTTTCAATTGTTCAAAACTATCGAGGACATGTATTTGCCGGACGCACCCCACGAGTGGCAGCTACAACATTTCTACCGCGCTCTGGATTATCTCATGGACATTAAACCGGAACTGGAGCGTCATTTATACAGCCAGCTTACACATTTGCTTAATTTCCGTTTATCTTTAGTGCTTTATGATATGACCAGCACACATTTGACAGGGCATCACTGCCCAATCGCGGAGTACGGATACTCCCGCACGCATCGCCCGGATTTAAAGCAGGTTGAACTAGGCTTGCTGGTAACTCCTGACGGTATTCCGATTACCCACGAAGTATTTGCTGGCAAAACCCCGGATAAACAGACTGTCAAGGACATTCTAAAGCGGTTAAAACAAGAGTTTGCGGTTGAACAGTGCGTCTTTGTGGGCGACCGCGGGATGGTCACTGATGAGAATTTAGCACTGCTGGCAGAGGCCGGATACCCCTATATAGTTGGCTACCACAAACGTGGCCGGATAGTCAGCGACGCTTTGTTAGAAACATATGCAAACATTGATGGCTACGCCAAGATCAAGGACAATCTCTATTATCTGGAGGCGTCATCCGCCCAGGTTGAGGACGACGCAAGAGATACGGATTCACGCTATATTTTGTGTTACAATCCCGTAAAGGCTATTCAAGATGAAGCTTTCCGGGCTTCGGCCATCGAAGAAGCGGAACAGGCGCTGGCTTATATGCAAAAACGCTTAGCAACACCGCAACGTGGAAGAAAGCCAAACTCGAAGAATCTTATGGTTAAAGTCGGTGAAATTTTAACGAAAAAAGGTGTACAGGCATTCTTTGAAGTTGACTTCGACGGACAGAACCTGACTTTCAAGCATGATCAAGCCGCATTAGCAAAAGAGAAGTTACGCGACGGAAAATTTGTGATCAAAACCAATACGGCCTTGCCTGCACAGGATGTTGTACTTTCCTACAAAACTCTGATGAACGTGGAGAGGGCTTTTCGGGAGATCAAGAACTTTCTGGATGTTGGCCCTTTGTACCATTGGAATGAAAAACGAGTGCGCGGCCATATTTTTGTATGCGTATTGGCATACCTATTCGAACAGGAAATTCAGGTGTTGTACCGCCGGACACTGGAGCAGGAAGCGCAACGGATCTCGCGGATTACCGAAGAGAAAGAACGGATGACTATGCAAGCCGAATTGGATGACCGATGGTATACGGGCGAGCAAATTTTAAAGGACCTTGCGCGTTGGAACGTGCTGAAGGCGGAATTTCTGGGCAAGAAATTTCTCAGCGTACCCCGGCCAAAACCGATTGCGCAGCAGGCGCTTGGGGAGTGTATCATTAACTGTGTAAATGGAATAAACATCCAAGATTTTGGGGACACTAATATTGCTTTTACTCATGCGCAGGATAGGGCGACGCAGAGGTGCGACCCGAGCGGCATATGAGGTTTAGCGAGGCGGCGATGCTCATGTGAGAGTGTCGCTTTTCCTTATCTTTGCCTCGGAAAACCCAAAGCGATAAACCTCGGGGTTCGGGGCAGAGCCCCGATAGGGTTTATGAGACCTTCCGCGCTTGCAGTCTGTCCTCGAAGAAGATCATCAACTGCCCTATTATAATTCCCCAATCGCGAATCGGCATACTCCACTTTTTGGAAATTTCTTGTATCGACAGGAACACCGATTTTTTGACCGCGTCGTCGGTGGGATAAACCGTCTTTGTCTTGGTATATTTGCGCAGCATCCGATGAAAACCTTCCACTGCGTTGGTGGTGTAAATCAGTGTCCGGACCTCCTGCGGGTACTTGAAATAGGTGGACAGCTCCGTCCAGTTCGCCTCCCAGGACTTTACAATCTGTGGGTATTTCTTGCCCCATTTCTCACGAAATTCCTCCAGACGATACTCCGCGTCGTCTTGTGTCGGCGCTGCATAGACTAATTTCAAATCCGCCATAACCGGCTTGATATCCTTGTAGGGTACATACTTTGTGGAGTTGCGGATTTGATGAATCACGCACAGTTGCTGCTCGGTTTTGGGGAACACCGTCTCAATGGCGGTGGAAAAGCCGGAAAGGTTGTCACGGCAGGCAATCAAAATATCTTCCACACCCCGATTTTTCAACTCGTTGCAGATCGTCGTCCAAAAACTGGCGCTCTCGTTTTCCGACAGCCACATGCCGAGGATTTCCTTGCGGCCGTCCAGATTGATACCTAAAACCGAGTATAGGCATTTGTTTACAACCCGGCTGTCCTTGCGGACTTTGAACACAATTCCGTCTAGAAACACAATGGGATACACCGGGTCAAGCGGGCGGCTCTGCCATTCCATAACGGCTGGCATAATCTTGTCCGTGATGCGGCTGATTAGGCTGGCGGAGGCTTCTACGCCGTAGATGTCGCGCAGATGATCTTCAATGTCGCGATTGGACATGCCTTTAGCGTACATCGCCAGAATCCTGGCTTCAATATCGTCGGTGCGTGTCTGCCGTTTTTCGATAATTCGCGGCTCAAAGGTGCCGTTTCGGTCGCGGGGGACGCTGATTTCACTTTCGCCCCACTCGCTTTTTATTGTTTTTTTGCCGTAACCGTTACGGCTGTTGCCGCTGTTATTGCCTAAAACACTGTTCTTCTCATAGCCGAGGTGTTCATCCATTTCGGCTTCTAGCATCTTTTCCAGCGCACCGGCAAACAGATTCTTGAGCTTCGCCGTTAGTTCGGCGGGAGTGGTGCACTCCTCACTGAGCAGTGCTACAAGCTGTATTTCTTTTTCGTTTAACTGTGTCATGGGTCCATCTCCTTTTATTCTTTATATTGGAGATTATTCCCATTTACACGGTTTAAAATACAGCCTCGGCGCTTGCGGCCATCGGGATTCCACTACCCTCAAAAGCCATGTATATTGACTAGTTACCACGACGACAGTTTAATAGATTCCTTCCAAGCCCCGCTAATTTGGCGGGGCTAAAACACGTGTAGTGCAAACTTGTGCCCACAAACCCTTGATATTACTGGGGCACTGTCAAAGATGAGATATAACAAATAAAAGTCAGGGATATACCGACAGGGGTCATAGCGCCTAAATTCAACATTGCTATTTTTAAATCATATGGATAATCGTTCGTTAAAAACAGATGAAAACGGCCAGCAGTAACCTTAACAATCGCTTACCATCATTATTCGATTTCACATTCCAACTCTGTCCCATCGAGTAACGTGACTATAATCTCCTTTCCATCAACCACTGTTATCTTTTCAACCAATGCATTGTAAAAATCAATCTCAAACTCTAATACCGGCCCAGTCTCCGATATTATTTTCATAAACTGCTTCGCCTTGTAGCGGTGGAGAGTATTATCACTTCTTAACCTTTCCTTCCACTTTGCCATAAAGTAATTCTTGTTTTCCAGCAATGTGTTAAAGGTGTTTACAAAAACCTGGTACAAAATCCCATCGTCAATATGCCTACTTTCGCAACCCTTTTCCCCCTTTGTAGGATACTTGCCATTGCAGCGCCAGATAATCCGGCGAAGCCTTTCATCAGTAGAATTCCATACCTTTCTACCAAAGACCTTACCGCAAGAGCCGCAAATCACTTTTCCGGCAAAGGGGTTATCGCTTGTTGCATATTCCAATTTCTGAAGGCCATGCTCCTTGGCGTAGTTTCTCCTACGCTCCATTTCGAGCTGCACCGCTTCCCACATCTCTTTATCAATAATGGCTGGATGGCTATCTTCCACATAATACTGGGGAATTTGTCCTGTGTTTTCTACCCGCTTTTTCGTCAGGAAGTCCACTGTATAAGTTTTTTGCAACAGTGCATCGCCTTTGTATTTCTCATTACTCAATATCTTTCTGACCGTGCTTTCATACCACTTAAAAGTACCATCCCATTTAGGAACTTGGTCTTTTGTCAGGTCTCTTGCAAGTTGGTTAGCACTTTTTCCATCCAAATACTCGCGGTATATCCTTCTCACCGTTTTCGCTTGCTTCTCATTAATAATGAGATTACCGTCATCGTCTTTATCATAACCTAAAAACTTAGTGTGATTGACATGCAGCTTACCTTGCTCAAACCGCCGCCGGATGCCCCATGTAGAGTTTTCTGAAATTGACCTCGACTCGTCCTGCGCTAACGAGCTGAGAATCGAGAGTAAGACCTCCCCTTTACTATCGAGCGTATTAATATTTTCCTTCTCGAATATTACCCCAATGCCACGCTCTTTCAGCAGCCTTACAAAATTCAGGTAGGGTAGAACTGTATCGCCTTGCTTTTGGCAGGTCTATACAGCCCTCCCTCAGAACCGGACTTACACCTTTCGATGTATCCGGCTCGCCAGTCGTTTCTAAGGGTTCGTTTCTGTTTTATGGATTTCTCTATGGCATTCTTCACATACTACCAGTGTTTTGCTTCTGATTCCTTCCATAACCAAAACCCACATTGGAGGAATGTATCCCGGCTTTTTATACCTTTCGAGTACATCTTTCAGCTTTCTTACGTGGTGAACAATGAAGTCTTTGCTTCTGTCGCTTTTATGCCCGCAAAGTTCACAGGTTTTAGCGTTTAGCCTGTTTACAATTTCGTGCCACTTTCCTGATACAACTTCATTCACCTTTGTTTTTGGCTTGTGTACTCTTCGTAGAGATTCATTGAAGTAGGTTAATACCTTTTCTTTTCCTTTAGTATTGTACCTTACCCCGATTAGCCGGACCGTTCCATTCCCTTCTTTTCGTGGTACATCGATTCCGTATTTTGCTACTACCGCACGAACCGATGTTTTTTCCTTCTTGGCTATGGTTTTGACCATGCTGTAATAATGGTAGAACTTGAATTTTGCCAGCTTCGTGCTTACGTCTGTTGCAAGGCAATAATAGTTGTAAAGTCCCCGGATTTCCTCGTTATATTTGTTAATTATGTCTTTAACACTAAGGTTCACCCTGTCATTTCGGTGCATGGGTTTACCGTACTGTTTAAACGGCACCACTTTCTTGCTTATTACGTCTCCGGGTACGAGCAGTTGAATTTTTCCGTTGACTGCTCTGGCTTTATGCCCTTTTGAGTTTACAACCATTTTATCGTGGTTAATTGCCTTGTTAATTTCATAACCCAGGAACTTGGCTCTTTCCTTGACGGTATGTGTTGTCAGTGTCTTGTCCATGTTGAGTTCAAGCTTCAAATTTTCAGAAAGGAACTCTTTGATTTTGTCTCTGATTTCCTCTGCAAAACTTTTACTTCCATGGATACCTACTATGAAGTCATCGCAGTATCTAACATATATTACTCTTCTGAAATCCTTATCGAAGGGATTCATTACCGGCAACGTTCTCAGTTGTTTTGCCAGTTCTGTCGCCCTTTCGAAGTTCCCTTTCTTTTTATGGTAGTCTCTCAGCGTTCTTATCCTGTGATACTCTGGATTTTTGGCTTTTTCAGGTTTTAAGTTATGCTCCATTTGAAGTCTATGCATAAACCTGTCCAGTTCATTCAGGTATATGTTGGATAATATCGGGCTGATGATACCGCCTTGGGGTGCTCCCGATAAGGATTCATGTACCTGCTGAAACTCAAGATACCCCGCTTCCAGAAACCTTTTGATAAGCTCGATAAGCCTTCCGTCCTGGATTTTCTTTTTCAGAAGCTCCAGGAGTATATTCTGATTCATATTATCAAAGAAGCCTTTTATATCCCCTTCTATGAACCAGTTTGCTCCTTTACACTTCTCTTTTATTTGGTATAAGGCGGTGTGGCAGCTTTTATTTTCCCTGAAGCCATGCGAGGAATCCATAAATAGCGGTTCGTATATGGCTTCAAGGATTTGCTTCAGTACCTCCTGTACCAATTTGTCTTGGAAGGAAGGAATCCCTAGCGGGCGCATTCTGCCGTCCTTTTTTGGGATATAGGTTCGCCTTACCGGGTTTGGGTAATAGGTTTCATTCTTGAGTTTCTCTATGACTTCATCGATCATCTGATATCCGAATCCGTCGATTGTTTTTCCGTCTGTTCCCGGTGTCATATTGCCTTCTTTGGCGTAAATTTCGTTGTAAGCACGCAGGAAGATATCCTGATTGAACAGATTTCTGTACAGTCTGTCGAAAACAAAGTTTTCGTTTTCGGTCGACTTGCTCCTTAGTATTGATAATACTACCTCGGCTTTTTGCATTTCGCATACCTCCGTAAATTATCAACCAAACGACCTGCTTCCCTTCGCCATGTAACAGTCATTATCTGTCTCAGACTACTACGGAAGCTCCGTAGCCATATTGGAGTTATCCAACTTAGGCTATCCCCGTTTAGATTTGCAAGTACATTAGTGTAACTTAGGCTCCCGTTCGTTTCTTTAACGCATCGCTGATGCGCCTGAGAATGCCAGGAGATTGTAGGAATCGACTGTCTAAATTCCTACATGGCTTCTCGTATACGTTTCAACTGGCTTTCGTATACCCAACGCCTTTATGGACAAGAAACTGGGTTCAAGCAATTCAGCCTTAGCCATATTACACTTGGTTTCGCGTATCCCCCTGTCAGCCAATTTATTCAGGGTATACGCTTTTCCCGGCGTGCTGTGTTCCCCTTATGCGTTTCCACTCCGGGTAAGCCGGGCAACCATTCGGACATTTCTCCAGTCCGAAACCCCTTTGGGGCGATACTTACAAACCCTTACGGGCGCACGCAGTCAAGCGTATTCCGGGCAAATCGTGAAATGGACTTAGTGATAATCATGTCTATTTTACCGGCTTTGCAGTCCTCGATCATCTGGTTAAAGCGTTCACGCTTTTTGGTATTGGTGCCGGTTATCCCCTCATCGGCGTAAATACCGGCGAGCTCATAATCGGGATGACCCGTTATGTAGGTAGTATAATAATTTACTTGTGCTTCGTAGCTTGATAGCTGCTCGACGTTATCCGTTGAAACCCGGCAGTATGCCGCTACTCTTTTTTTGCTTGGAGCCAAGTTCTCGGCAAGGCTCGTCCTATTTGCCCTTGCTGGTATAACGGTAATGTTTCTTGCCATCTTTAAGTACCTCCTCAACCACTGTCTCGCTTTGTATATTCATCTCGCCAAGAACCTTATCTTCAATGGTGGTTCCTTGGCAGGCCTGTTTTCCTTCTTTAAGATACGTACTACATTGCCATACGATTTTTCTACAGGGAAGCTTGCTGTTCCAAGTTCGCCGCCTGAGTACGGCTCCGCATTTACTGCAAAAGAGCATACCCGTAAGAGGATACCGACTTTGATACTTCTCTCGGTCATTCCCTAGATTACCTTTTTCCTCGGCCCGAAAATGTATCATCTGCTGAGCTCTTTCCCATAGCTCCTTGGACACAATTGGCGGGTGATTACCTTCAATATAGTAACTATCCACTTCACCCCGGTTAACACGCGATTTTTTCGTGAGATGGTCCACAGTAAAGGTTTTCTGAAGCCAAACATCACCTTTGTATTTTTCATTTTTTAGCATGTTAAGGATGGTACCAGCATGCCACTTTCCACTAACTAAAGTTGGAATGCCTTCATTGTTAAACTCTTTGGCGATAACACCGCTGCCTTTGCCATTGACATAATCGTTAAAAATTCGTTCAACAAGTTTTGCCTGCTCCTGGTTTATAACCAAATCGCCGTATTCATCTTTGTCATAGCCCCAAAACCGGGCTGTATTTATTGCAACTTTCCCTTGCTCAAACTTTCGTTTATAGCGCCATTTCACGTTATCGCTAGTGTTTTTACTTTCCTCTTGGGCAAAAGAGTCATGACCACCCGTAAAACGGGTGGCTTGATTACGCCCTATAAGGGCAGGGTACTAGCTGAGTCTCAAGACTCACTGAAAAAGTCCGCCAACCGCATAACCTTTTCAGTCAGCCCCTAAAGGGGCTCTTTTTATGACTTTTTTACTGGCTCACCCGTAAACGGGTCTGTCAATTCCTTTAAACTTAATTGGTCGGCAATTATATCTTCTTGTAATTGCTCTCGGATATATTTTGCTATTGCCTCTTTATTTCGTCCTACCGTATCCACATAATATCCTTTGCACCAAAAATGCCTGTTCCCGTACTTATATTTCAAATTCGCATGTTTATCAAATATCATCAACGAACTTTTCCCTTTTAAGTACCCCACAAAAGACGCCACACTGATTTTCGGTGGTATACTTACTAGCATGTGGATATGATCGGGGCAAGCGTTGGCTTCTAGAATCTCTACTCCTTTGTACTCACATAGCTTCCTTAGAATCGCACCTATATCCGCTTTTATTTTTCCGTATATCACCTGTCGCCGATATTTTGGTGCAAACACGATATGATATTTGCACCGCCATTTACTATGTGCTAAACTCTTAGTATCATCCATTGGATGCGCCTCCTTTGTTCAGAGTTATGCGGTCGGCAAACCTGCATTTATTCTAACAAAGGAGGCTATTTTTTTCGACGTATAGCTATAAGCTTTTTGGAACCACATGCATAGCATGTGGTATTCTGCTTACGCAAAAAGACCCGTGAATGTCACCTCCAATAGGCGATATTCACGGGTCTTCTCTCTTTCATTGTTGTACGGTTGTTGTAAAAATAAAAAAAGCCTTCCGGAGCTAAGTCCGGAAAGCCTTGATTTTACTGGTGACCCACGTAGGAATCGAACCTACAACCTACTGATTAAGAGTCAGTTGCTCTGCCAGTTGAGCTAGTGAGTCATATTATGGCTAGGGCGGCAGGACTTGAACCTACGGATGCGGGAGTCAGAATCCCGTGCCTTACCAGCTTGGCTACGCCCCAAAGTTATAAATAAATTATCCATTATTAATAGATATTATATATATCCATTAACCATTTGTCAAACGCATAATATTCAGATAATCGACGGTTTCGGTTGATAAATTCAAGAATATGTCTTCAAAGTTGCCATTTATGTCAAAATCGCCGTTATTTGCAATAATAAAGTAAATACTGGAAATACATTCCTAATAACCTTCTGTACGCAGCAGTTCAGTTTCTTCTGTATTTAATGTTTTTTCTAAATCCAGCATAACTACTAATCTATCATCCAATTTTCCAATACCAGTTATGGATTGGCTTAGTGATCTTTGAATAAAGGAGGGTGCCTGTTCTATTTCTTCTGAATTAAAAGTTATGATATCCGTAACTTCATCAACGAGAAATCCTAATATCGAATTATTCACATAAGCCGTGATGATTTTACTATCATCAGTTGACGGCTTACCTTCTATTTTAAATTTTTTATGTAAATTTATAGATATAACTAACTTTACCACGCCAGTTAATCATTCCCTCGATAGCTTTTAAGGAATTTGGCACCGTTTAGATACTGACTTTACTATATAGTATCCAATAAAAATTTACAGGCGTGTTGTTAGTATAAGCGTAAGTCAAGCGCCCGCCGTAGAGCGTTACTAACAACACGCCTAGAAAAAAATCTTTATTGGATTTCATATAGCTCTGATAATTCCGTTAACTAATTTTGCCTCTATTCCGAATTCCTTTCCGTCAATAGTAAATACAACAATCTGAATACGAGCCATTAAGTCCCCTCCTGTCGGTTTAATGAATCAACCGCGAGACATCTTACATTTCATTTGCCATTTTATGGAGCTGTTCAGCCATACTGGTCACTTCTTGGATGCTTGCTGTTACTTCCTGAATTGCCGCTGCTTGCTGCTCCACAGTTACCGACGTTGCTTGGCCCATAGCAACTGTTTTATTTACTGATTCTTGAATTATGGTAGTAAATTCTTTAATTTTTCCTACTGTCTGCTTTGAGTCACCGGAGAGTTTTCGAATTTCCTGTGCTACCACGCCGAAGCCAAGGCCTGCATCGCCCGCCCGTGCTGCCTCTATGGCAGCGTTAAGTCCAAGCAGCCTGGTTTCATCTGCTATTTCTTTAATAAAATCCATAACTTCATTAATTTTTCCTGATACAACATTTACATTTTGTATTTCCTTATTTAGAGAAATTTGATTGTTACTCACATCACTAGCTGAAGCTGCTAATTCTTCCATTGTTGCCGATATTTGGACAACACTTTCATTAATCAATCCGGCCATATGCTTAAGTTTATGTTGCTGATACCATGTTTTGGACAATGTATTGGCAACTAAATACAAAACATTGGCTGCGGCTTCAACACTGTGTCGGGATATTTGTTTGACTTCACGTAATGCTTTGATATATTCATCAGCGTCTACGCCTATTTCTTGAGCCACCTTACGATAATAGGATTCATCCGGACTTGAAGTTAACACTTGCCCGCCTAGAATTGAGCCAATTTGTCGCCCCTCCAACATAATGGGTGCTCCAAAGTCAACCAAGCCGGCATGGCAATCATAGATAGCCGGCTTTCCGGTCCGGGCCGATTCTTCTCCGCCTTTGCGGTCACATTCCATACATCGGGTAAGTCCTAGTTTTGATCCCCTGGTATGTTCCATACAAAATTTAGTGAAGTTACTGGGTTTAGTAACCGGATTGCCGTCAATGTCAACGGTAAGGCCTGCCACTCCCAAAGATTCGGCAAAATTATCCTGAAACTTTTGCAGAAATTCTACATCAATTATGTCTTGCAATTTCACTGTATCAAGATTGTCCAATACTTGACCGTTGTTTGGCACCGTCTTTTTCATTGATTCGACCTCCTGTTTGTTATTTTCAATGTTTGAAATATTCTTCATATTCGTCATCAAAACAAAATTAACCCGTGCAAACTTTTGCTTTATTATACAAACTTCTTGTCAATATCTTCAATTTCGACATTTTTTGTATCTAAAGAGACCAGTAAGCCATACATAACTCACTGGTCTCTTTATCGCGATCTTCCTTAATCAGTCTACTTTAACAAAAGTAACACCACTACCGTCAAAAGTTTTTTACTTACTGCGGTTATTTTTCCCACCTTCCTTTCACACATTCTTTAATCTCATCCAAAACCGCTAGAAGCCTGTAGCTTTGCATTCCCCCCTCCCGTTCGCCGTAATATTTGGCATATAATATATTTATATTTACGAATATGTTTATGTATTATCT
This sequence comes from Sporomusaceae bacterium ACPt, assembly GCA_041428575.1. Lineage (GTDB taxonomy): Bacteria > Bacillota > Negativicutes > Sporomusales > Sporomusaceae > Sporomusa_D > Sporomusa_D carbonis. Next base: position 820,003 of record CP155570.1, on the reverse strand, counting down.
TAAAAATGAACCGCTGTTTAACAAACAGCGGGTTAACTCAGAAACATAGGTGTGTTGTTTCTTTTACGCCAAGATTACGCGGTAACGCCAGGTGTATCTCTTACTTAATAAAGCTGCATATAATCAGTTAAGTTTTCGAACAGGCTATCCTTTAAGTAGTGCTTTAATCTCTTCCTTAGTAGGAACCCTGCCACTGATTTTGACTGCGCCGTCAACTACCAGCGCTGGCGTCTTCATAACTCCGTAGGCCATGATATCCTTGATACTTTCGACCTTGCAAAGCTCAGCATCAATACCCAGTTCAGCAACTGCTTGCTTCGTTGCCTCCATTACGTCATGGCATTTTGCACAACCCATACCCAATACTTGGATTTTCATCCATCATACCTCCCGAAATATTATGACCCGTGTAGCTCGTTGCAGAGCATTCAGATTTCTCCTGAATCGGAAATTTGAGAGCTTATGTTGCTTAAGTGTGGAAGTAAACTTTGACTATAGTTTACTTGGTCTAGTAATATCTTTTCCACGACATTTAGCGCGTCGATTATCGTTGGATACAGCAAAAAATATATTACTTTTGTCCCCTCTTTGCGACAGCCGATAATACCCTGTTTTTTTTAAAATACCCAAGTGTTGGGATAAATTAGATTGCTCAATACCAACTTCCGGGATGATTTCGCACACACATCGTTCGTCCGTAACTAACATCTTAAGTATCTTAATGCGGGCCGGATGGGCAAGTGACTTAAAAATTTCGGCAGTCATCTTCGATACTACATCTTCAGCCATTTTCATCACCATCAAATTTATAATATGATAATTACTTAATATTAACACTATCCCATTCCCGCCAATTTGTCAACACCTGCGGATACTGATCTTAATAGTGTCATATATAAAGAAACTTACAGCGTCACCGAGCCGAGTATCCCGTGATATTTGTAATACTCCATATGTCAAAAACTCGGCAAATTCAAGCAACATGGCTTCCACCGCCTTTTAGCGATTCCCAGTTAACCACCTTAGCATACTGCTAAAATCCCCATTTATGGTCACCGACATCCGCACAGCCTCCACACGCATAGACCACTCTCGACACGTCTTGACCTCTACCACAAAGACAGTTACTCATACCTTTCCTCCTCTTACCTTTATATAAATATGTTATAAAATTATAATATATTTATATAGCTGCTATATTAATCCGTCGACCGGTACCATTATTTTTTCCCTACAGCAACGAGAGTCGTGATAAATAAAAATTTCTCAATTTTTATGGTAAGTTTCTGGAACATCCCAACTAATGACGGATGGTAGTATACCATTATGCCATCAATATCGGCTTTCTCATAATAAGCTGACTTATCGGTTTTACCCAGTCGCACGGACGGGACGCGGGGTGTTTGCCCGCAATTACCGCCGCTTCAAACCCCACCCGGACGTTCCACAAGCCTGATGCTAACGGCATGTTCATCTGACTTGCGCAAAATGTATTCTTTAGCTGCCGCCTCAATTGTAATTACCATAAAATATCTTTCCCTCTTTTAAAAGATATTATTTTATTATAAAATCATAATATATTAATAAGAATATTTTACCATTAGAATTTTGTTCGGTCAATCTTTATACCATCATACAGGTCCTCGCATCCGTCTTGACTCAAGCTCATACTCTTTTAACATTAGATTTTGCTCTGGAGTCATAGGCTCATCATCTTCAAACTGTGGTTCAATAAAATAATAGCAGTCTTTCTTTTCCTCCGGGCTCCCCTCTGAAACTTCCACCTGATATTTAAGACACCATCTTGATCCGCCCCTGATTTCTGCAATACCACACTTTGCACACAAACTATCCATAAACACCCTCCTTACACTTTATCCTTTTTGGCCGGCCATCACGCCTGACAAACAAGACATGTCTTTTTTAACCTTAGGAATAACGTGCTTAAGTACAAATTCTAACGCCTCTTCCGGGTCTTCATCAAAATAAATGCTTTTTAAGATTAGTTGTTCAGCTTCATCAAAAGCAACACCATTTCTGCCGCCTGCCTGGCGCCATGATATGAGCCTCTTCCCGGATTACAGCCGTTATCTGTCATATATTTAATTATTGCCTCCAATACCTCCGGGGGCTTAGGAAACGAAGTGGCAGCATTATCTAAATAGATTGACATTCCACACAACCCCTAAAATACCGTTTTACAAATTAAGGATATTACAATTCTATCATATTATTAATTCCTAATATTGACAACATTTTTTTTGAGCAAATAAAAAATCTCTATCTTTATAAACCTCTCAAGTAAACAAAAAAGAAGGATTGCCTTTCTTGACAATCCCTCTTCGACACATTCTTTACTACTATATAATTCCAACCGATTTTCCAAGTACGAAAGCAATGCCGCCACCAATCATCGGTCCAACTACCGGCACTCAAGAATATCCAGCCGGTAATCATGTTAAACCAGCCGGCACCTTCGGCTTTGGACTTTCCTAACAAGGAGTTTGCAACAACGCCATTACCAAAAAAAAATCAAAGTTGCAACACCGAGAAATTCTCCCAAATATGGAGTAGCCATAAAACACATCCTCTCTTCATTTTCGTACTGGATCATTCTTTAACAAATTGTTCAAGAGTTTTTAGAATAACGATCCGTGAAGATTGTGGTGAGGAGCGGCAATAACCAGTTGATCCACAAGAAAACCACTATCCTGGATTGCACTGCTGCCGGCACGCACCGCCGATGTCACGGCGCTGACCTCTCCGGTTAATGAAACTACCGCCTTGCCGCCCATACCGCGCGCCAGGCGCACTTCTAAAAGTTCTACGGCAGCGGCTTTGGCCGCCGCATCGGCGGCAACGATTGCGGACGCCACCGAATAGCTTTCAATAATCCCCAGCGACTTGATTTGTTTAACCTCGGCACACCCTGATAAGGCCTGAAATACACCGGAATGAATGTTAGGGATCACAAACTCATCCACTACATTCTCTGTTCCGCCCATAGACTTGCCGCTCCGCACAGCACTTTGCACCGCACCAACATCACCGGCCACCATAACAACATATTTTCCCGGGCATAGGGGCTGAGCCAGGATTAACTCAACATTAGCCGCCTTTAGCATTGCATCGGCCACCAAAATGCCTTTTGTTATATTTTTAATTTCTAGTAATCCTATGGCATGTTTCATTTTATTCACCCCCTGCTTTGCTGCATTGTCCGAATACTGATCGAACTGTCGACAGCATATACTTGTCCGGAAATGCTGGCATGGACGTTGGCGCTTACAACTGCCCCTTCGGGAATGACGGCAATAACATCCCCTCTATTAACCACTGCGCCAATTTCAACAACAGGGTTTGCCGGAGCTCCAATATGCTGCGAAAGTGGAATTTTTACCTCGTGGGCGGTAACGGATTCCAGACTTAACGGTGCTTTGACATCATATTTATCCAGCCCTAAACGGTAAAGCAGGCGTTTGGTCGGAATCAGGCGATACTCACGATTTGCGCGGGACTTTTGGGGTTTGGCGTTATGGGGATTTTTAATACCTGCCTTGCCAAATTGCCGCTTAAGCTCGGCATTGACACGCCGGGGGGAAAGACCCATAGTACAACCAAACATATCACAAGCACCGCATTCAGAACAGAGAAACGCCTTGGTAACAACACCGCTTTCACTGTATTGTCCTCGGCCAATGGCCTGCATGATACGGTGCGGTTCCAGGCTATGACCTAGGAGATTTCGCGGGCAAACATCAGTACAAGCCCGGCAATTGCAACAAACAGCTTTAGCCCGGTTAGCAACAACAGACCATGCCATACTTTTCTGAATTATTAGTTGATGGTCTGACGGTAGAACGATAATTCCACCAGTCGTTTTAGTAACGGGCTGGTCGGTCGTGGTGAGCTTGCCCATCATTGGTCCGCCGTCAATAACGGCATAATGAGCGACTGATGCCCCGCCAGCCAATTCGATTAGCTCGCGAACCGGCATACCAATTGGCACTTTAAACGTAGCAGGCTTATGGACAGCGCCGGTTACCGTAACATACTTATCCACCACCGGTTGTCCAGCCAGCGCTTCTGCCACATTAACCAGCGTTTCCACATTAGCGACAACCACTCCTACGTGCGGCGGAATGCCTCCCTCGGGTACAATTCTGCCGGTCACTTCATGCACAAGTACCTGCTCGTCTCCTGCCGGGTAAATATCAGGCAGGAAAAAAAGCTCAATTCCCTGCTCACCCGTCTGGGTTAATGCCTGCTGTAATTGCTTAACGGCATCTTCATATTTACGTTTCAAGCCAATATACCCGCGCCGCGCGCCGGTGGCCAGCATGACTGTCTTGAGTCCGACAATAAGTTTGGCGCTCTCACTGGCCATAATAAGCTGATGGGCTCTAAGCAGCGGTTCACATTCCGCGCCGTTAACAATTACAGTATCAACATTGGCGTTAATTTTTACATGAGTCGGGAAGCCGGCGCCACCGGCTCCCACTACTCCTGCCGCTTTTACGGCGGCAATGATTTCTTCCCGCATTACTCCACCTACTTCCTTTGCGCAATCATGTTACTCAGACGATAGATAGTGCATCAACAAGAACACAACGGCGCTGGCGGGTAAAGCTCCGGGCGGAAGTAAGTCCTTCGCCGGTCGGTCCCGCAATGGTAAAGGTAATAAATCCTTCGCCGCCAACACCGATTCCAGCAAATGACGGAGCATTTTTTACAAATATCGTTGTCTCAATGGCTTTAGCAAAGCGGGTTAAGTTGTCTACGTTTTTGGAATGCATGATTGCTGTATGGCGGTTACCATGCTCGACTTTGACGGCTAATTCAATAGCTTCATCAACGTCTTTTACTTGGACAACCGGTAATACCGGCATCATCAGCTCTTCCATGACAAACGGATGATCGGCCGCTGTTTCACAAATGACGGCACGTACCGTGTCAGGCACATCAATACCAATTTGACTTAAAATATATTTGGCATCTTTCCCGACATACTTCTTATTAATTGAATATTCCTTTTTAGGTTTTTCCGTACAACCGGACGCGGCAAGCTCTTCTTTCTCGGTCAAGATGACCTTCATAAGCCGGTCAATATCCTGTCCGGAGATTAAATACGCACCGCTTCTTTGCATATGGGCAATCAGCCGGTCAGCAATTGAGCCGACGGCAATGACTTCTTTCTCCGCAATACACGGCAGGTTATTGTCAAAAGAACATCCGGCTACAATATCTTTAGCCGCCTTTTCAATATCTGCCGTCTCATCGACAATAACAGGAGGATTGCCTGCACCAGCGCCAATGGCCTTTTTACCGGAAGACATGACAGCTTTTACTACTGCCGGGCCGCCGGTGGCTACAAGCATGTTGATGCCAGGATGCTTCATCATGGCATTTGTTGCTTCTAAAGACGGCTCAGCTACTGCTGTCAACAAATTGGCAGGACCGCCGGCTTTGACAATGGCTTCATTTAAAATCCTGATTGTTGTGAGTGATGTATTCTTGGCGGTGGGGTGGGGACTAAATACAACAGCATTGCCGGCGGCAATCATGCCAATGCCGTTGCAAATCACTGTTTCCGACGGATTGGTCGTAGGTGTAATCGACCCGATTACGCCATAGGGACCCATTTCAATCAATGTCAAGCCGCGGTCTCCACTCCATGCCTCGGTACGCAGGTCTTCAGTACCGGGAGTTTTGCGGGCAGCAAGCTGATTTTTCAGAATTTTATCAGCAACGCGTCCCATCCCGGACTCTTTTACAGCCATTTCTGCAAGTAAAACAGCATTTTCGCAGGCGGCCTCTCTCATGGCCTTAATGAGTTCTTCCCGCTTCTCTATCGATAAGTTTTTGAGTTGTTTTTGCGCAGTACGCGCCGCGGCCACAGCTTGATCAATTGTGGCAAAAATCCCGCCGTCGCCGGAATCTTTGCCCGTTTGTGCCTGTACCCTGGCCATTACTTCAGCCGTAATTTTTGCAATTAGGTTTTGATCAATAGTCACGTATGTTCCTCCTTCCGTTCCTAAGCCACCTGTTATAAGGCGGCCAGACCGGCCTTGGCTACCGTCATGTCTTCATCAACTGATCCGCCGCTTACGCCAATTCCCCCGATTAAAACACCGTTTTCATAGATGGGTATGCCGCCGCCGAATACAACCATGCGTCCGCCAACGGTGGTATTTAACCCGTACAATTGTTGACCCGGGAGTGCTAGGGCTGCTGCTTGATCAGTAGACATTTTAAGCGCAACTGCGGTATACGCCTTATCCAGAGCAATGGAAATGCTTGCCAGCAAGGCGCCATCCATCCGGTGATGGGCAACAAGGTTGCCCCCGCCGTCAACTACCGCAATAACCATAGGCACGCCAATTTCAAGGGCTTTTTTTTCCGCAGCCTCAATCAGCTTTTTGGCTTTGCTCAACATCGTCATGTCGTTTTTCCCCCCAACAAATTGCTCTCTGCCTTGAAGAACCTGCATTACCCGTTTCGTAACTTTGGTAATCAGCTCTTCCTGTTCGACGCACCTTGCCAAAACGAACAATAGGTCGGACAAACGGTTTAGATAGAGGGCAGCAGGCTGAGACACTGCTTGTGTGCGTTTGAGACTAACAACGCACCGCTCGGCGCGACGGACAATAGTCCGTGCCAAATCAAGCGCTGCGCTTACCTGCGTGCCTCCTGGCGTAACAAAATGCCGCTGCGGTATGCGCCGCTGTTCCAGTGAGTCAATGATGTTTTCCAACTTTTCCACATGACTGGGAGTAATCCGATACTTGTTGCCGTCTGGTAAATCTTCAGTAGCCAAATCTGCATTCAAAGAAATTAGTTCTTCTTGAATTCCATGGATGATATCAAACACCCATTCTTTATCTGTCAGAGATTTCGCCAGGCCCATTGCGGCATTAGCCTCATCCACAGTACCATAAGCATGTACCCTGATATGATCTTTATAAACCCGCTGCCTGCTTAGCAGACTGGTTTGTCCCTCATCTCCCGTTTTCGTATACACTTTCATGGCACACTACTCCTTCTGTTGCCGCCATTACAGCGTTTCATGGAGAATTTCCACGTTATTTTCCCTGGCAATATCACGCGCCAGAGGAGTCACAAGCGTACCTTTGGTGACAGTAAGAGTTTTTGCGCCACTCTGCACGGCACTTTTGACTGTCGCTGCGTCAAGAACTTGTTTCTTGGATGTGATTTCCCGCACCGGACGCGGTTTGACTTCCCGGAACATTACCTTTTTAGCCTGTGTGGTCAAATTTTCTACCGGAGTTAACTGAATGCCGTATGTTTCAATTTTATTAAGATTGGCCTGCAAAGCCTCTCTGAGCGCCGGCGAAGACTTCGCCATATTTTTTTGCACCCGCCAGCTATCTTGGGGATCGGCTGCATTCACAGCTGCTATTACGGGTTTACCAAACATTAATGCCTGGAGAATTAAAGTAGACACCATGGTATCAGATAGCGTATAGGCAAGTTTTGCCGCCGTATTTTGGGTCAACACGGGAACCAGTACAATATCTGCTTCCCGCAAAAATTTTCCCGGATAGGGGGACTGGGTAGTAACAATATTGATGTGACTACCCAGTTTTTCCTGTATCCGGTTTACCCCCACGATTTTCTCAGCGGCCTCTGAAAGGACCACCGTAATCTCAGTATTGAGCGCTTGGATACTGCTTAATTCTTCCAGACCTGTGTCAAGCCCAATGGTTCCACCCGTGAAAATAGCCAGTGCTTTGTAGCGCGCGCCGCCAGGCTGCAGTTGTCCCGTGCCGTTCAGTTGTTTAAGCTGGCGCAAAACCTCAGTGGTAACTAACTCCACAAGTTTTTCGTTATCCACGCTAGTTCTCCCTCACTTGTCCCAGCTTCACCATATCGCCGTTTTTAAGTCCGGCGGCATTGGCCTCATCTGTGTCAATATGAAATTCCAGCCGGAAGCTCGGGTTTACCCGCACCAGTACATTGGCAAAAGTGCCTCCCCGGGGGCCGTCAACGGTAACGGTTACACGGCTTCCGTCGGTAACATTGAACTGCCGTGCATCCTCTTCTTGCATATGAATGTGGCGGGCAGCACAGATCACTCCCTCACTCAGGGTAACCGCGCCGCACGGCCCAACAACAACAATACCGGGTGAACCTTTAATCGATCCTGAATCGCGTAGGGGAGGTATTACCCCCAGACTGAATCCATCGGTGCGCGATATTTCAACTTGAGTAAACTTGCGTACCGGGCCTAAAACCCGGACTCCCCGGATAACCCCTTTAGGTCCCACCAGAGTAACTGTTTCTTTGGCGGCGAATTCACCCACCTGCTTCAGTTCTTTTTCCCGGGTAAGAGTATAACCGCTGCCAAACAAAGTCTCTGTATGCTCATCAGAGAGGTGGATGTGGCGGTTGGATACCCCTACGGGGATGCCCTTTATCGCCGCGTCAGCCTGCTTAGTGCCGGACATTGCCGCCAATACTTGACTGACAATCTCCTCAATCATCTTTTGCTCCATCATCTCACCCCGCTCTACTTTGGGGAAAAGGGAGATTGCCACGTCGCTATGCTCCTACCCTAAAAAACGCCGGGGCAGAAGATTGCCACGCTACGCTCGCAATGACGTTCGCTATCGTCATTGCAAACGCTAGTGAACGTCATTGCGAACACTAGTGAAGCAACCTCCCCTTTTCCACTACAATACAACTGCTATATTTAAGCTTCTGCTTTGGGGAGAATTTTCTCAATGTCGGTATGGGGGCGGGGAATAACGTGAACGGAAATCAATTCGCCAACACGTTGGGCGGCAGCCGCGCCACTGTCAGTAGCGGCTTTTACAGCGCCAACATCCCCGCGCACCATAACTGTTACCAACCCTGATCCAATTTTCTCATAACCTACTAAAACTACGTTTGCGGCTTTTACCATGGCGTCAGCTGCTTCAATTGCACCGACCAATCCTTTGGTTTCTACCATTCCTAATGCCTCTCCGCGCATATTATTCATCCTCCTTGTTGTGTTTATCGAAATGAATGCAAGTTATTCTCGGGTCGCCCTTTTTCCGGCCGCAGGCAGGGTCACCACACAAATTGCACACTTCACCCGCACTCACGGCCGGCACCGGCTTTTCATTAACAATATCCGAAACAACCTCGGGGGCCACCGCTGCCGGCTCGGTGACAACCGCCTGCCCAGCTTGAACCGGGATATCCGCCGGTTGTTTAGCCGCCTCGATCACTGTCGCTTGGGGCGCCGGCTGACTGCAGACTGTTTTTCTACCCGCTGTTTCCTTAGTAACGATAATTCCGCCCAATTCACTGTGGGGACGCGGTATAACGTGCGTAGCATACACTTTGTTGATCTTGGCGGCAGCGGCCGCGCCGGCCTCTACCGCCGCCTTGACAGCGCCAACATCCCCGCACAGTTTTATAACCACCAGACCGCCGCCTTTGGTAAGTTCGTAGCCAAGCAACTCGACATTGGCCGCTTTCACTGCAACATCGGCGGCTTCCATGCCGGCGGCCAACCCCACTACTTCAATCAATCCTAATGAGTTTTTGACCATGTATTCACCTCCCCATGGCCTTTAACAAATTCCGGCAGTGCTTTCAGGACAATTTTGCGAACACTTTCATATAATTGAGCCATATCCAGATCAGGAGCCGTGTTTTGTTCCGGCTTATCTTTGAAGGGAAGTCCCTTAACCAAACGGGCAGCGTTATAGCCAAACTGACGCCAGTCGGCTGCAGTACCCTCGCCCGTTAAAGTAAACAACGGCTGCAGTGCAGGCAGTTTATGGTAATGAATACACATTCCGGCCGGGCTGATACCCACACCTACTCCGAGCGGCGACGCCTGCGCGCCCTGGTAGGCCAGGGCAACCGCATCGTTCCGGTCGCCGTTAAGCAACGAATACGGTATTCCCTCTTCTTCCATGCCGGCCTGAAGTTCCCGTAGTTTAGCGTCACAGTTCGCGTGCGGAAATGTGCAAACAATTATGCTGGGTTTTGTTAGTGTTTTATCCGGTTGCATCATTTCACACCCCACCATCGAGATGGGATAGCACCAAACCGGTCGCTACGGCATTTCTCGGACCTTGGCTCCCGCGGATATTACCCCGCCCGCAGACAATCCCGTATTCGGCAAGAGCGTCGGTTACCATATCAGCCACCTCAAAGTCCATAGCCGATCCTCCTACCAGCACGACAAACTCAATATGCCGGATATTGCCGGTAGGAGCAACACGCGCCAATGACCTAAGCGCATTAGTAACAAAAACCCGCTTCTTGGCCTCGCGCCGTACATGCCTGATTTTATCCAGCGGGTGATCAAACGGAATCGGGACCATGCCGCCTTCTTTCAGAATGACAACCCGCGCAAAGACGTGAGGCGGCAGATGATTATCATAGAACCTAACCGTACCGTCTTCCAGCCTGACATGGTACAAACTCTCTACTTTAGCCAGCGGGTATTTTTTTATGTCTTCTGCTAAATCAAAATCATTCAACCCTAACTCTGAATTAATCAGCATAGTTACCATGTCGCCGGCGCCGCCCAGGTGAATGGACATTACCCGGCCGTCTCTGGTAATGATAGCGGCATCGGTGGAGCCGCCGCCCATATCCAGGATGGCAAGTGGTTTGTCGGTACCGGGAGTAGTTAACGCCCCGCGGATCGCCATGTTAGCCTCTACCCCGGCAATAACCACCCGTATTCCCAATTCGGCGGTAAGACGGTCAGCAATCTGCTGCATGGGCAACCTGCTGGTTTTAACCATAGCCGCTAAGGCTACCGCGCTTTCCAGGGCAAATTCACCGGCTAAACCGCCTTGCACCTTTTGCGGCACAAAGGTATCCACCGCCAATATATCCTGTATCTTCATCTCGGTCACCGGCTGTTGGGTAAGTTCGGCCATTACCTGGCGAACTCTCTCCAGCATGCCGTTTACATTGGTCCCGGCCTCCCCTTGCACGTCGATTACCGGCTGAACCCGTTCAACTGCTTCCATAATTGCGGCTGCTCCTGCTTCGACATCAACGTCAGACTTGCCTTTCTGTCCGACTACCGTGATGAAGCCGGCCGGTATTGCACGCGCTTTGACATCACCGGCGGGCGTTCGCACCACGACTGCTGAACGGTTCCCGATCAACGCCCTGGCAATCGGCACCACCATTTTGGTGTCTTCCGGCGTCAGGTTAAATACAGTAGCAATGCCATAAGGATTAGATAAAGTTTGAATTGTTTGGCCGGCTTCGGCAACTTCAACAGCCGCCAGCATTCTTACCGGTACTTTTTCAATTAAGGTTACCTCATCAACAACAGGTATTTTGCGCTGCAGCCTGTTGACAATCAGCACAGCGTCGTCCTGCCTGGCTACAGCGCCCTGGACATCAACGCCTCTGGCCATTGCGGAGTTTATTGCTTTCGCCGCATCTTCAAAGTCAATGCCCTTGGGTATCAGACAAATAATTTTTTCCCCCGGGGCCACTGCCGGAAGCTCGTGAAAGGGAATGGTCATCCCGACACCCAGACCGATTCCGCCCGGAGTCGACGGATTATGACCAATCATTGTTGATTCGGTAATAATTGTTTCCGTGATGGTTTCCATGGCCAAATCGCCAATAACCGGAGTGGCTTCATTAAGCCGTATTTCCTCCAAATCAGCCAAACTCAGCCGGGATTGTTTCAATGCCTCCTGTAAGGCGATGACAATTCCCGGCACATTGGCCAAAGTGCCCTTGATTCCTGTTGTCTTAACAATACTGCTGGCCAGGTATTCTTTTATTTGTCCTTGTTCAAACCGGGCCAAACATACTTCAGTTGTGGAGTTTCCAATATCCACGCCGGCAATGATAGGCATGAAGCTCCCACCCTACTCCGCTTTCAGACGATTCCGGCGTTCGTACACTTCTGCGGCTTCTCTCACGAAAGCGGCGTTTATTTTTGCGTTGTATTTAACTTCCATTTCATTAGCGATTTCCAGGAGTTCTTGCTTAGTTGAGCGGTACGGACGCAGGGCGTTATAAATTTCCAGGACGCGAGCATCAGGAATGGCAACCAGTTCTGCAGCGCGGCGAAGGTTGTTGGCAAATTGGGTCCTGCCCACGCCGTCGGCAATTTCAGCTTGCAGCCGGAGAGTTTCCGGGGTAATGCGGACATCCTCAGGTTTTACATTACCATTAAGTACATTTTCCAGGGTAATATCGGCCAACGTTTTCCCGGTTGGAGTTTTCAATAATTCAGGACGTTTGCTGGCCAGCGGGTAATCGCGGTCAGGGCAAAGAGCGGCCACCGGCGCTTGAGGTTTAGTCTCGGTTGCTTGCGGCGCTTGCATCATGGACTTCAACACTTCGCGAACAATATCTTCTAACATTTTATTTTCAGACATTTTTTTCACCTCCGCCTAGTTAAAAATGACGTCCAGTTCAACCGGCTTAGCACCGGGAACAACGTGTTCGGTTTCTTTGATATGCAGTACGGCAGCTTTGGCCTGATACTTAGGCCGTGCCATTTGGTCGTTTTTCGTCGGCACCGGTGTCGGTGATTCGCCTTTAGCATATTTAGCGGCATTGCGTCCAATATGCCGGTAGGTTTCTAAATCCAAGAGCGGCGACTGCGGGAACAGTTCCAGATTGCTGAGCGGCGGCAAATCCTTTTGATGGATTACAGTGGTACCCCTGGATTGAATGCCGATGGCAATACCTGACCCGCTGAGCTTAGTGGCGTCATGGGCCGCAAAGGCTACGTCGGAAGTCCGAAGAACCCGCACAACTCTTGCCTTGATGCCTTCTTCTTCAATACCGGCGATCAATTCTCTGAGCACATCGCTATGAGGCACATTTACAATGGTTTTATTTTGGAATTTGCCAAAAGCGGGAGCCACGGCAATGATAACTTCATCAGATCTGGTTCCCGGGCGGGCTTCACCTTTTTCCACCAACGTCATCAAGCGTCCGGTAACGGCAGTCTTAGGCGCAGCCGGCTGCTCCATACCGGAAAGCACTTGCTTAACTATTTCACGAATTAATTGTTCGTTAATTTGCATTTCTCTCCACCTCTCTCGCTCTCATCACACGTCAAAATCAGACGGTTTAATCGCCTGGCGTATGTTCTTAATTTCATCCCAACGTTCTTTGCTGAGGCGATAGCCTGTGCCGGGTCCGCGATAGTCGTTCTTGCAGTTTACGGCGCTGATAACGTTGAGCTGTTTGTCGAGAATGGCCGAGGTATGGAGATAATCGCCGGAAATCCGCTGTTTCAGCGTACCCAGTACGTTTTCCGCTATATCAGTGAAGCCGTTTTTGGCCAAAGCTCTTACAATATCTACACCGGTAATACCGCGCTTCATCATTTCTTCGGCAGCTTTAATGTCTTCGACTACGTTCCGCTTGATGATTTCCTTGGTACCATGACAATAGGTGGCTGCCTCCACTTCCTCATCAGTAATAGGCGGGAAGCCAAATTCTTTAAATACGGCTTGCAGTGCTTTGCCTGCTTTATGACGGACTGCAATAACTTCTTCTTCGGAAACCGGTTTAAGCCCGCCGTCAACCATCAGGTCGCGCTGGATGATGTTCCAGTCATCATAGTCATCAATGTCCCAGTTGGACCCGGCAAACATATTGTCATAGTTGGGAGTAGCGCTGTACCCTGAACATATGAAATCAGTGCCAGGCAGCATTTGCATCAAAGTACGGGCAGTGCGCCGAATGTCCGAATGAGTAAAAGTCTGGTCGTTACTTGAGGCTACTTCCAGGTCGAGCATGGCAGCGCAGAGGTTTTCGCCCAGGATGGCACGAATGCCGGACGGAACGGCAGCCGGAACACCTACGCAGCTGACCGAACCGTTTTGCAGGCCTTGTACGCCGGCGCCTCTGGTCAGCATAATGCAGCGGACTTCCAGATAAAGCATGGACTTGCCTTCGGCATAACCCATTTGCACTTCGGAACCGGTGCCGGAGGTAAACCGCATTTTCAGGCCGCGCGAAGCATAAGCCGAAGCAAGGAAGGCTTTGGACCATGGGGTGTCGTCACCGTCTACGAATACGTTTTCAGTACCGTATACAGAGATGGTTTCGGCATATGCCGTGATCCCCCGCATGCCAAGGAGCAATTCGGTCGCTTCTTCCAAAGCGCACTGAATCAGTACGCCGCCCCGGCCAACCTGGCCGCCTACCTGCAGGGCAAGGGCGTTAAACGGCGCGTAGCGGACAACAGCTACCGTTGTTTCCATTTCGTCAAAACCACGCATTGCGGCTTCGGCGGCGTCGGCAGCAATGAGCACCGGATTGTCTTGAGGGTTGGTGACATGGCACTGGTTGGACGGAATCTTCCGGGCCCGCATTTTTTGGAGGGCCATCATCATCTCAACCACATTCATGGTGTTCAGGACAGCAACAATTTTTGCCGCCGTCAAACCACGGGTGATCTTGACAATTTCCTCCCGCGATACATTTACGTCAACAAGCATTTTGGCGATTTCAGTATCCGGCATAGCCATTGCTTGTTCGGCAACAGTAGTGTCAATTGCGTAATCAGCAATGAACTGGTCGATAAAGTCGAACTGAGCACGCAGTATGCCGTCCATCTCAACGACTTTACCATTCTCGATCTTAATACTGGGTTTAGGATCGTTAGGGCTACCCATAGCCATCAGGCCAACTTCCGGCCATTCAACTACGAAACCATCCTGGTTTACAGGGCGGGCAGCCAATACTTCAAAACGTTTTGATCTCTTCATCTCTATTCCCCCCTGTTTTTAGATGTACGGCGTTGTTACGGACGGAGCCGGACCAGCCATAGCTTCTAATACTTTTTTACCCACTTCCTTAGCAGCAAGTACTGCTTGCCGCACTGCGCCGGAATCACCGGTAACCATGATAATGACCTCATTGGAATAGCTGGTGCCGCCGCCAGGGCTGGCATAGCCTACGACTTCGACGTTGGCGGTCTTTACAGCGGTATCGGACATAAGCACGCCGATGGCGGCCGGGGCGCCTACGATCAAACCAAAAGCCTTGCCGATCGGTGCGCCAAATGCCTTGTTGATTGCATAACTGGCGCGTGCAGTATACTGTAATTCGAGGTGACCGGCATCATTGGCATACACGTCACCGAAGGTACGGTCAAGTTCCTTCAGGGCAACTTCAATCGCCCGGCGGGCGTCAGATACTTCTTCAGCGCCGAAGATAATCAAGCAGCCATGACCGGCACCGCCTTTAGTGTCACGGGCTAACTCAATGGTTACAATTTCAGTATTGGTGGCTTTAACGGCTTCATCAGCCGCCATGATGTGCGGGCCTGCCCCGGTACGGGCGCCAAGGATACCAATCGAACGGTATTTGGGATCAAGTTTCATTTTTTCGTGCAGCATAGGGTCAACGTTGGCAATGACTAACCCTACGGTGTCACCGACAGCTGTACCGACAAATTCGGTAATGCCCGGGTTTGCGAGCACTTTTTGCGCTTCAGGAGCAGCTGCCGCCGGAGCTGCGGTCTCCATCCGCTTTTTAATTTCATCCATGACCTTTTCAATCAACTGGTCTTGCATTACATTACACCTCCAAAATTATATCTACTTAATCTTAGGAAGAATTTTTTCAACATCGGTATGAGGACGGGGAATGACGTGAACAGATATAACCTCTCCCACATTTCTGGCAGCAGCCGCACCGGCATCGGTAGCTGCTTTGATCGCACCAACATCACCACGCACCATAACAGTAACCAACCCTGAACCGATTTTTTCGTAACCGACTAAGACGACGTTTGCTGCTTTTACCATGGCATCAGCAGCTTCAATGGCTCCTACCAGCCCTTTAGTTTCAACCATGCCTAACGCTTCACTCATTATTTGCACCCCCTTTCACTAAGATATTCTGATAATTCAGATAATCCCGTCCCGGTGTGTGCCGAAACATAGAAAATAGGCTCTTTGATCCCCGCCTGCATGAGGCGCAGCTTGGCTTTTTCCCGGTCAGCACCAGGAGCATCTAATTTGGTCACAACTCCCACTACCGGCCGCGAAAACATTGCGGCAAATCCTGGCGGCAATGCCATTCTAAAATCGGTTGCGTCCTGAACGATTAACACAACCTTGGCTTCTGCTGCCGTAACCATCAGTGCCGAATAAAAACGGGGGATTTGTGCGTATTCACCCGGTGTGTCAATAGCACCGTCGGTAAAACAGATACTTTGTGTTTTGTCAGCTTTCCGGCAATTTTGCTGCAGCGCGTTTAACAATGATGTCTTGCCGGCACCAACAGGACCTACTAACATAATCATGTTACTTAAGACCTTGTCAGCTTGGCCGCCGAAAATCCTAACCCTTCGGCCAACAGATTGGTTACTTGCCTCAAGGCCGCCTCTACAGCCGACACATTCCCGGTAATAACCAGCGAGCCGGTAAACCGGTCCATAAAACCGATTTGTACGGCGGCCGTCTTGGTCGCCGCATCAGCCGCTATGATTGCCGCCTCACAAGGAGTAATAGTTAAGATACCAATTGCGCCGCTGTCTCCGATACCTAATTTTTCACATAATTCTTTCTTAGGATTGGCAATAAGATGTGCTAGCGTCACCTGCTTACCGGGCACGTACTCCTGTACCACTCTCGGCTTTTCTTGAGTCATGGCCTTACCTCACAATCGTCCTGAATGATTGATCGCTGAATTTTCTATTTCGCCATAATAATTTGCTTTTTTACTATAAAAACCTTGAGTGAATGTTGCGGCAGCACAGTACATATTTGCGTCCTTATGTTAGTACAAAATTGTTTACCGCCGGGACCTGTCGCTTTATCCATGGTACTTCTTTGCTAAATGTTGTTGTTTTGCTGACAAAAACAAAAAAAGACTGTTATTCACAGTCTTTTTATCACCATCAGCCTGTTGATCACAACAGCCAAACAAGCAATTGTAATTTATTGTTCGATTTTAGAAAGTTGTTGTCTCCAATTCAAAGGTCTCCTGACCGGCATTGCTGTTCTTTAGTTTTGCCCGGTATTGATTCGGAGTCATGCCTGCTTCCTGGCGAAAAAACCGGCAAAAATAACTGGCGTCTTGATAACCGGCCGCGGCTGCGACCCGGACTACCGTCTGTTCCGGGTTTCTCAGTAATAACTTTGCCCTGTCAATTCTGACTTTCGTCAAAAAATCAACAAAATTACAACCCTGTTCAGCTTTAAAGTAATTTTACCTGAGATCAAATCAGGCACGAACGACATCTTAATAAATGGCATGGCTTCTGCTAAATTCTTGCGCAGATGAGCTTCTTCCTGTTCCTTACACTTTCGTTACCCTATTTTCGCAACAACAGAGGCTAATGTCTCTATTAAATCTTTAGGGCGAAGTGGCTTTAACATATACTCCACCGCCCCGATCGACAGCGCTTCTTTGGCATAACTGAATTCGTCAAAAGCAGTAAGCATGACAATGGCGGCATCAGGCAATAAAGCCCGTATGGCGCGGGCAGCCTCCAAGCCATTAAGCTCAGGCATCCGGATATCCATCAGAATAATGTCCGGTTTTTCACCGGCAGCAATAGTTACGGCGCTCTTGCCATCTCCCGTTTCTGCTATAACCCGGATATTTTGGAAGTTATTTCCAATGATAAACCGCAAGGCCTGCCGCTCTAGTTGTTCATCATCTGCAATCATTAATGTGTACATATGTGCGTCCTCTCTTATGTTTTATGATTGGCAACATAAGGCAAAACTTGCATCAGATGCTTAGTTGAGCCAATCCCGGAGCTTAGCGCCGGTTATGCCGCCGCTTGAAAAGCGGAGAGCTCAGTGGCGGTTAGCTATCGGACTGCGATACCGGTAGCTTCACAGAATCTATCTTGAATCTCTTGTAATATCTGAGTATTAACGATTTCTTCCAAAGAAAACCGGGTGTTGTAGTTATGCACAAAATTTCCCCCTGCACATTGCTCGCTTTAAGGGGACTATTTACTGCGGCGATCGAATTCCTGCTACAATCTAAAAACAATCGTCAAAAAGTGACAGAGCTACATGGCTGCCAAGTGCTGCGAATCAGGTTTGCTTAATGCAAAATCAGAAAGTCTGGCCGTATTATAAATTGCAAAAGCCATGGTCTTTAGCATGGCTACCATTAATATGGCCCCCGTCCCTTCCCCGAGGGCCATATTGGCCCGAATGGGTACATCGTCAGCCAGTATGTTACCGAGTAACAGAGCATAGGACATGCCTGGCTCTTTGGACATGTGCGAGGGAATGGCATAGGTTTCAACTTCCTTATTTATTCTGGCGGCACAAGCAAAAGCCACCGCGGTGATAAACCCGTCAATAACAAAGGGGACTTTCAAATTCGCGCATTCGATCATGCCGGCGCAGATAGCGACAATATCCAGCCCGCCGACACACCGCAAAATATCCTCAATACTTTTGAAGCTGCCTCTATGCCGTTCAGCGCCTTTAGCCACGACAACACATTTTCTTTTGACAATATCACTGTTATGGGCACTGGCGCCATACCCGACAACAAATTCCGGCAAAATACCTGTCATGGCATGCAACACCGCAGACGAAGTTGTGGTATTGCCAATCCCCATCTCCCCAAAAGACAGTAAGTTAGCACCGTGAGTACCAACCGCATACTGAGCCATTTCCTGCCCGACACGCCATGCTTCCTGAAACTCCGCCGGACTCATAGCCTCTTCTTTCAAAAAGTTCTTTGTGCCAAAAGCCACCCGCCGATTAATTCCTACTGTTTGCTTATTATTAATGCCAACATCAATTACCGAATACGGAATATGATTGGCTTTGCAAAAACAACTGATCGTTGCCCGGCCGTCTACCATATTTTGGGCTTGAAGATAGGTTATTTCTGCCGGAAAAGCTACTACCCCTTCTTCAACGACACCGTTATCGGCGGCAAAGATTAAATGATAAGGCTTAACTTCCGGCTGCAACCTTCCCCAGGCTAACAACATTTTTTTCAAATGTTTTTCCAGTAATCCCAGACTATTGGGCGGTTTTGCCGCCCCATTGATCAATTCATCAACCGTTGCCTGATAATTCATATCTACTCCTCCTCGTATCGTGTTTACGCCATGCAAAAAACCCTAGCCCAAAAAGGCTAGGGTTCTATTGTAAAAAAAATCCTATCCTTCTGGTACTACCTCTGGCGCGGAGGTAAATAACAGCCAACACAGGCAGGTCTCCTGGCTTCCGGATCATCAGAGCGCCTGCGCCTTCCCGGTTTTACCGGCGGCATAGGCAGGGGCTCTTCCCCGATTACAGTGGCGCGACCGCGTCGTTTAAGGATTGGCAAATCCTTCCGATCTTCCCTATTCTCCTCTCATACCGAAAGGCACCTGAGTGGTGGCATTTATTCGATTTTAAAAATTACTTCTACAATAAAAAAAATTCTCCTGCCGGCAAATGCCGTTTCGCAAGATGTTAAAGCATTTGGTCAAAAAAGTTCCACATTACCATCTGCTGCGATTGTTAAAAGATTGCCAAAGTATGACTCCTATCAGCATCTTAGGCATAGGCTGCCTGGAGCGGATCGCTGATTATATCAAGCCGATGATATTTCGCAAAGCTCTTATTGGCAGCGACAAAGTACTGGTCGACAGCGGGCTGATTGGCAAGCTGCTTTCCTTACTTGATTCTCACGGGATTTTTTACATAATTTATACCCTTTGTGTGTTTATCATATTCTAACCAAACATGGCAATCCCTAACGGTGTAACCAGCAAAGGATGTGGAGGAACATGTACCTTACGGCCAAACGCTTTGCCGAACTCGGTCTCAAACCCCTGCAAATACGCAGTGCCGCCAACTACATATACCGGATATTCGTTGAACTCATCATAGCCGGCCAGCATGTTTTTTACAACTGTCGCCATTTTTTCAATAACAGGCAAAATCACCGGCATAATTTTCCGGTGCCGGGCAGGGTCTCTTTTGAGAATTTCGGCTTCCTCAAAAGGTATTTTATACGCGCCAGCCAACACTAACGACACATGTGTACCCCCTGTTGGTTCGTCAGCAGTAAAAACCAATTCACCGTTCTTTAAGACAGCGATACCGGTAGTTCCGCCCCCAATATCCACCACGATGCCATGACTGATATCCAAGGCCTTAGCTGCCGCTACCGGCTCGTCTACCTGACAGACGGGTTCCAGCCCAGCCCCGGCAATCACATGTCCGCAAGCCAGCGCATTACGCCCCACCGTACCTGGCGGAATAGCCGTGGCTCCTTTATCTAAGGTAATGCCCATAATGGCTTCGACTTCAGCCTTCAGTTTTTCAACAATCACCATAGCTCCCCGAAAATCCACCACCAACCCGTCCTTAACCACGGAAGCCCATCGCATACTGCCTGCTACCGGATTACCTGATTCATCGGTAACAACCAGCACAACATCGGCCGTTCCGAGATCTACTCCCACTTTGTACGGACCAGGCAAATCAGCCGCTGTTTTAGTCTTGATAAGATGATATAATTGATAAATTTTTTCGTACGCGTCCACAGTTATCCCCCTTGCCGCCATATTCTAGTCAGGTAACTCATTCACGGTAATGACAGCATAAAAATGTACTACTTGATTTCCCTGCACTACCGGCAAATACCTGTTACCATAATCTAAAATTAATGACAAGTTTTTTTAATTTTTTGCTCAAAAAAAACTCTCTACCGTAGCGACCGTAGTGTTTTTTCTTTACAATGCTGTTTACGTTTGATGCAATCAGCAAATGCTTCAACCCGGGTAATAATACCAACATCGCTGGAGTGTTCATCAAGACTTAATGACAACAATGGCAGATTATAGTCACTGGCAATATTTTTCAATGCGTATTGGGCCACAACTTCCGGCATACAGCCAAAAGGATAGACATGGATTATACCGTCATAGCCATTTTGCGCCGACCATAACGCGCTGCCTACTGATTTTAATCCGTCACCGCCAACGTGATAGTTTAGATAGGGCCGCGCTTGGTTAAGACAATCCTTTTCTTCATTATATAATCCCAAACTCTGGAGAAATGCTTTGGAATAGACCCACTCCCCCGTGGAGACAAACTTTTTGACTTCGATCCCTTGTTTAATCAGCAAGTTTTCAATCATGTGATTTACATACGGTTCCATTAAAACATAAAACTCACCAAGCAAAGCAACTTTGGCAGGCCGGGATTCCATAGAATTTGTAACATTTTTCATCAGGTCAATTACCATATCCCGGGTATAACTGATATCGCTAAAATTGCGGCAACCGGCAAATTGCTGTACACCGCTATCACATATATTGATTATTTGCTCAGGAGCACTGGCCCGTGCTCCGTAACAATTTTTTGCATCATTAATCGCATCAAGCGCTTTTAATGTTTGTACTGCCATGGCGATATTTTTAATCACAGCCAAACGGCCGGAACCAGTCGTTTGGCGCAAAAAGCGGTATAAATCTCTAAAAAGATTTTCTGTATTAATGGTAAAAAATTGTAATTTCTTTTTTGCTGCTAAACTGATTTTCTGAACGGCGTTGAAAAAACCCATACGGCATTTACCTGCGCCGCATATGGTTATTAAAGTATCTGCTCCTTGGTCGATACTTTCTAAAAAATTGCCCATGTTAATTTTATAGGGTAAACACACACCCTCGGGGGAATAAAGAGAGCCTAACTCCAGTGTTTTTTGGGAAATGGGCGGCGCTTCGATGACTTCCATTCCCAGGTTATTTAGCATGTTGAAAACCGGAATATTTAAATATCCCATATGCGGGTACGTTACCTTCACGACTTCAGCCTCCGTTCCACTAAATCCCAAAATGCTTCAATTCGTGTAATAAGGCCGGCGCTGCCGGTATGTTCGTCAATATTAATAATTATATGGGGTTTAGTGCTTTGTTTGAGCACATGATGCTCCACATATTCATTAACAAGCGAGTCAGGACCACAACCAAAACTTGATACCATGACAATACCGGCTATGTCCGGCTGGCGGCAAAAGAAACGAGCCGCCCCGACAATTTTTGCCGATAGCTGCCAGTAAATATCCGGCTGGAAGACTTTCGCCTCATCATAAAGCACTTTACTTACCACATGGTCAGGTGTAACAACGGTAACGCCGCGGGAGGTTAACGTATTCATCATTTCTTGACAAAAAAACGTATCCTTTAATAAATAACTGTGACCGATAATAGCAATTTTGTTGCTTGGCATACTACCGCAAGGTGTGTCTGCCCGCCATGATTTCAGGGCCCGCCGGTAGGCTAAATACCCGGGAACAGCCGGTAAGCCCATTGCCTGACAAGTAGTATAAATTGCCTGTAGTTGACTGAGCGGCGACTTATCCTCAATATTGGGAGCAATAAGCTGTTCAGGCGACAACCTAAAGGTATTTTTTACGACATCAGGCAAGCCGGAAAACTTGGCACAAAAATGAAAATTACGATGGTATTGGGCAACACGCGGAACAAAAATGTGGCTACATTTAGATAACAAGGAGTCAACATGACCTAAATAGACTTTTAAAGGCAGACAAGATTCGTCTATTGCCAATAACGTGCCACGGTCCAGTATTTGTTTATTGGTTTCACCGGAGACGGAAACAGGGATACCCATATTTTGAAAAAAAGCACTCCACAAGCTGCCGAATTCGTGATACAGCATAGCCCGCGGAATACCTATATGAAGCTGCATATCATCATCCTTTTGCCAGAATGAAATTAGGTTATTTCAGTAAAAGGAGGTAGTTCTACCTA
The DNA here is from genome assembly GCA_041428575.1 of Sporomusaceae bacterium ACPt. Classification (GTDB taxonomy): domain Bacteria; phylum Bacillota; class Negativicutes; order Sporomusales; family Sporomusaceae; genus Sporomusa_D; species Sporomusa_D carbonis. The sequence goes on along the minus strand of CP155570.1, from coordinate 797,274 downwards.
CCTCCTTTCTGACTATTCCTGTTGATTATTCAGTTTGTTTTCTGCTGTACTACTGAGACGGCTATTAAGTTGTGCAATATGACGGTCCATGTCTTGAGACATTTGTTGAAACATGGTCTGTGCGCTTTGGTCGTCAGTCGATGAAGCAAATGTGGCATATGTGCCTTTGGCCGATTCAGCAGCAGCCACAGCTTTCTCTAAATCTTTTTTAACAGTCATAATTAACCTCCTTAGATGATATTTAGTACCCCTTATATTATTAACCGCCTGTACCATATTATATCTGGAAGTTATAGGAAACTTTCTTATCAGTCATGGCGAAATTAATCAAAGAAGCCGTGTGTTTCCTGAGTATCGGAGATTTAAACAATTTACATAAAATACTTTCCCGCATGGCGCTCAGCCTTGATTTCCTGGAACCGGAAGACGCGGTTAAAACCTGTGACGAGGTACTTGAATATTTTACCGGACGAAAATCTCAGTTTACAGCAAAAATAAGTGCCTCCGATACCAGATAATCGCTACAAGAAGCAAAAGTACCCACAGCCACCTCGCAGGTGGATTGCGGGTACTTTTTTAAGCGAAGCCGCCTGTGTTAGATACCTATCTGTCCTTGATCTGTTCCTGATCCTTGAAAACTGGGAGATTTGGTATAAGCCGCAATAAAATCAATAAAAGCTTGAGCTGCCTTGGACAAATACTTGCCTTTCTTCCAGACCAGGCCGATCGTAATGGCCAGCGGCTCGGCAAGAGGCACACTGACCAAATGGGGATGATTACGAACAACCATGTTCATCAAAAATGAAATACCCACATTCCCGGACACCATGGCCTTAATGGTTTCAATCTGACTTGACGAGAACACCACGTGGGGCGTAAAACCGTGACGGGAACATTCATTTAGCACCAACCGCCGGTGAAAAAATTCTTCTTTAAGAAGAATAAAAGGCTCGTCCCGTAATTGGGTGAAGCACACCGACTTAGCAGCGCTGAGCGGATGTTGAGGAGACAGGCAAAGCATAATCTCTTCCCGCGTAATGGGTACGGTATTGAGTACCGTTCTTGATTCCGGGAGGATGATCATACCTAGGTCTAACTCTTCTTTTTCAATCATGGACTGAGCCGCCAGCGACCCTTCTTCATAAACCACCAGATCCAAGTTAGGATAGGAGTTCTTAAAAAGATTAAAAATGTTAGGGAAGAGATAAGCGCCAATCATAGGCGGTGCCGCAAATTTGATTGTTCCCCGGTTAAGCTTTTTGAAATCCTCCATTTCATCAACAGCCTGGCGGATGTCAAAAAGAATTTTGTTGATTCTGGCATAAAAAGCCTGTCCCTCAGGAGTTAGAGCAATTTTTTTTTGGCTGCGGTCAAATAATTGCACGCCAAGTTCTTCTTCCAATTTATGTATTGCTTTAGTAACTGAGGGCTGGGCAACATGCAGTTCTTCGGCTGCTCTGGTAAAATTTCCTAATTTGCTCACAGTCAGAAAATATTCCAATTGATGCAATTCCACCCATTTATCCTCCTGTCGATAGCTACAATCTATTGTACCATAACTTATTGATATTTTTACTACCAGTACGCGAGTGCTAAAGTATAACTAAGAATTTTTAAATATTCTTTAAAAAACTACATAATTTAGGAGGTAACATGTATGAACAGTAAACTCGTAAAGGCTCTGGCAACCGTGGCCTTAGGTGCCGCCATTTGGTTTATTCCGGTTCCGCAGGGGCTTAAGCCGGAAGCATGGCATCTAATGGCAATCTTCGTAGCTACTATTTTGGGATTCATCCTTCAGCCACTCCCCATTGGCGCCGTAGCTTTGATCAGTGTAACCTTTACCGCACTTGTCGGCGTGCTCAAACCGCCCGAAGCGCTGAGCGGATTTGCCAACACCACGATCTGGCTGATCGTAGCCGCTTTTCTTTTTGCCAAAGGCTTCATTAAAACCGGTCTTGGCCGCCGTATTGCTTTTTTGCTTATAAAAGCAATCGGCGACAGCACCTTAAAACTTGGTTATACGTTAGTACTGAGCGACCTTATCATCAGTCCGGCGACTCCTTCAAACACGGCTCGTGCCGGTGGTATTCTTTTCCCGATTGTCCGCAGCCTTTGTACCGCTTTTAACTCTGAGCCAGGCCCAACCGCCCGCCGTGTCGGCAGTTATCTGATGCAAACTGTCTATCAAGGTAATACCATTACTTCGGCAATGTTCCTTACTTCAATGGCCGGCAACCCGCTCATCGCCCTGCTCGCCGCCAAGACTCTCAATATCCAAATTAGTTGGGGGCAATGGGCGTTAGCCTCCGCCGTTCCCGGTCTCATCTCCATACTTGTAGTGCCCTATTTTCTGTATAAGTTTTACCCGCCTGAGCTCAAAAACACTCCGGAAGCCAAAGCTCTGGCCGCAACAGAACTGCAAAAAATGGGGCCTATGTCCTGGGCGGAAAGAATCGTTGCCATGGTTTTTGTTGGCGCTCTTATTTTATGGAGTACCTCCCAGTATACTAAACTCGATGCCACAGTTGTCGCACTGTTAGCCGTAGTTGTCATGCTGGCAACCGAAGTACTTGACTGGAAGGATGTACTTGACGAAAAAGGCGCTTGGGATACTTTGATCTGGATGGGCGCCCTGGTCGGTCTTGCTGATTACCTGTCTAAACTCGGCTTTATACCCTGGTTTGCCAAAACCATGGCCGGTAGCATCGTGGGAATCCCCTGGGTGCAAGCCTTTATTGTTCTCACTATCGTTTATCTTTATGCCCACTATGCTTTCGCAAGCCTTACCGCCCACATAACCGCTATGTATCCGGCCTTTGCCGCGGTAGCAGTTGCTGCCGGTGCACCCGTTTATTTGGTTGCTTTGGCGCTGGCCTTCATGTCTAACCTCTGCATGTCTTTAACTCACTACGCTGCCGGTCCATCGCCTATTTACTTTGGCGCCGGCTACGTCGACCAAAGCACATGGTGGCGGCTTGGCTTCATGGTATCGATGATTAACCTTATCATCTGGGTTGGTTTTGGTGCCATCTGGTGGAAAGTTCTCGGCCTTTGGTAACAACCTTAACCACCATAGAATAAAATTATAAGATTTTGAGAGGAGATTTATCATGCGTACAATCCAAGCACAGCAAATCACTGAAGCTGTCGCCAAACTGGCCATTGACGCCAACTATTATCTGTCAGAAGATGTCTATAACGCCCTTGTCGCCGGCAAGACCAAAGAAGAATCGCCCCTGGGCCGGGAAATTTTTGACCAGATTATTAAAAATGCCGACATTGCCCGCGCCGAAGCAAAGCCGATGTGCCAAGATACCGGTCTGGCTGTAATTTTCGTCGAATTAGGACAAGACGCCAAGATTGAGGGGGGCTCATTAGAAGCAGCCATCAATGCCGGCGTAGCCAAAGGTTATACTGATGGGTACCTTCGCAAATCGGCTGTTGCCGAACCATTGTTCAACCGTAAAAATACCGGTAATAATACGCCGGCCATCATTCATGTCGAAAGTGTTCCCGGCGACCAAATCAAAATTGTTCTTGCTCCCAAAGGGGCCGGCAGTGAAAACAAAAGCGCCCTAAAAATGCTGATACCGGCCGACGGTGTGGCAGGAGTAAAGAAGTTTGTTGTTGAAACAATTGAAAATGCCGGTTCTAACCCCTGTCCGCCGATTGTAGTTGGCGTCGGCATCGGCGGTACCATGGAAAAAGCTGCCTACCTTGCCAAGAAGGCCCTTATCCGCCCGTTAGCCAAGCGGAATGAACATCCTGACTATGCCAAGCTTGAAGGTGAACTATTAGAGCTTATTAATAAAACCGGTATTGGGCCCCAGGGTCTTGGCGGCCGCATCACAGCCCTGGCTGTCAACATCGAGTGGTATCCTACCCATATTGCAAGTCTGCCGGTAGCTGTAAACATTAACTGTCATGCCACCCGGCATGCCGAAGTAGTATTATAAGGGGGAGAAAGAACATGGCTGAACAAATCCGCATCACTACACCGCTTACCGATGAAACGGTGAAAAACTTGAAAGCCGGGGACAGTGTGCTTATTACCGGTGTGATCTATGCCGCGCGCGACGCGGCCCACAAGCGTATGGTCGAGGCCCTTGACCGCGGGGAAGATCTGCCGGTGGATTTCACCGGACAAATGGTTTACTATGTCGGACCCTCGCCGGCCAAACCGGGTGAACCGATCGGTTCTGCCGGTCCCACCACCAGTGGCCGGATGGACGCCTATGCACCGCGCATTCTGGATAAAGGCCTAAAAGGTATGATCGGCAAAGGCTATCGTTCTGACGCAGTGGTCGAGAGCATGAAAAAAAACGGCGTTGTTTATCTTGTTGCCACCGGCGGCGCCGCAGCTCTTATCTCCAAAACAATTAAGGCCTATGAAGTAGTGGCTTACGGCGACCTGGGCCCCGAAGCCATCGCCCGTATGGAAGTAGTCGATTTCCCGGCCATCGTGGCTATCGACAGTGAAGGCCGCAACTTCTACCACGAAGGGCAGAAAATTTACCGGCAAAAGTAATCCTCCTACACTTAATATAAACACTGAGGTGAATAATGCTTAACTTCGACGTGCTTGTTATCGGCAGCGGCGGCGCCGGCATGCGGGCTGCCTTGGAGGCTGTTCGTCAGGAAGGCCTGTCGGTCGGTCTAATGACCAAAATGTTTCCCACCCGTTCGGCCACCGGCTGCGCCCAAGGCGGTATCAACGGCGCTTTGCAGAATGCCGACCCTGCCGATTCCATAGAAAAACACTTTTTTGATACTGTAAAAGGCAGCGACTACCTGGGCGACCAGGATGCTATTGAACACTTTGTCAGTCAAATGCCTGACGCCATCCGTGAGCTGGACTATTTTGGCGTCCCGTTCTCCCGGGACGGAGAAGGCCGTATCGCTCAGCGCAACTTTGGCGGCGCTTCCTCGCCCCGGACTTGTTTTTCGGCTGACGTGACCGGTCATGTCATTCTCCATACGCTTTATGAGCAGTGCCTCAAACATGGTGTCAAGGTATTGGCTGAATGGTACCTGCTGCAAGTTGTTGCCGACCAGGGAAAACTATGCGGTATTGTTGCCTATGACCTAAAAGGCGGCCGTATTGTTCCCATCGCCACTAAAGCCATTGTTATCGCCACAGGCGGCGCCGGCCGCATATACTGGCTCCGCACCACCAACCCGTTTACCTCTACCGGCGACGGGATAGCTGCCTGTTTTGATGCCGGCATCCCGCTGAAAGACCCTGAATTTGTTCAGTTCCACCCCACCGGTTTGGCTGGTACCGGTATTCTTATGTCCGAAGCTTCCCGTGGGGAAGGCGGTTACCTCCTTAATAATAAAGGTGAGCGGTTCATGGCCCGCTACGCGCCGGAAAAGATGGAACTTGCCACCCGTGACCTTGTCTCCCAGGCTATCGAGACTGAAATTAAAGAAGGGCGCGGTTTTGGCGAAGGCCTAAGCGCCTACGTCCAACTTGATCTTCGCCATTTGGGACGGGAAAAGATCCTTGAGCGCCTGCCCCAAATTCGCGACCTGGCCATAACCTTTGAACAGGTAGATCCCATTAACGAACCCATTCCCATCAGACCGAGCTGTCACTACGTGATGGGCGGTATCGACATCATTGATTACCGCACCTGTGCTACTGCCGTCGAGGGTGTTTTTGCCGCCGGGGAAGCCTGCTGCGTATCCATCCACGGAGCAAACCGTCTTGGGGGTAACTCGCTGGCAGATATTGTGGCTTTTGGCAAGTTTGCCGGCAAAGGCGCCGCTGATTGCGCCAAACAGCGGCATGGCTTCAGTGAAGGTCTTGTAGGACAAGCTGCCCGGGCGTGGGAAGAAAAATTCCAGGCTGTCACCACCCGTAAAACCGGCGCCAGTGTTGTTTCCATCCGTGACCGGCTGGCCGAGATCATGTGGAATAATGTTGGCGTGTTCCGCACCGGTGCCGATATGGAAGAAGCGCTTAAGGTGGTTGACGGCCTGATAAAAGAATACCAGACCGTCATGGTGCCTGACCAAAACAAAATTTACAATACTCTTTTTGTTAATTATATTGAACTCGGCAGCATGCTCACTGTCGCCAAGGCCGTGGTCCTGGGCGCCCTTAACAGAAAAGAGAGCCGGGGCAGCCACTGCCGGGCCGATTTCCCCAACCGTGATGACGCCCAATTCCTCAAACACACAATCGTGTCCAAGCAAGGCTCAACGTACAATATATCTTACCGGCCGGTAGTAATAACCAAATATCAGCCGGCAGAAAGGAAATATTGATGCGCAAGATAACATATAAAATTGAGCGGTTCGACGGAGTAAACAACTTCGTGCAGGAATATTCCTTTCCCTATCAACCCGGCAAGACCATTCTCTGGGGCCTGATCACAATTAAGGACTCGCTTGACCCTACACTGGCCTTTACAGCCGCATGCCGGTCAGCAGTATGCGGGGCCTGTGCCGTTCGTGTTAACGGTCAAGCCGTATTAGCCTGTGAAACACCGCTTGACGCCATTCTGGAACGCTTTGGCGACACGCTTACTATTGCCCCGATCCAAAACTTCAAAGTCATTCGCGATCTTGTTGTTGACTGGGAACCCCAAGCGGCACGCCTGGCTGAAGCCAAAACCTGGCTTCAACCGCGGGACGAATTCGACGCCCGCAAAGGCTGCCGTCAAACCGCTGCCGACTTTAAGAAGATCAATACACAGGCAGCTTGTATTCTTTGTGGTTCCTGCGCTTCCGAATGTTCTAAACTCAGTGCTAATGACCAAGACTTTCTCGAACCGTTTACCTACTCTAAAGTTTGGAAATTTGTCGCCGACACCCGGGACAAGTCGGCTGCTGAGCGCATACAGGCCATCCAGGACAAAGGACTGTGGAAATGTATGCATTGTGCCGAATGTATCACAAAGTGTCCCAAAGGCTTGGCTCCTGGCGAAGATATTGCCCGTTTGCGTCAACTTTCCATCAAAATGGGCTATACCGGTAATCCCGGAGCACGGCATGCACTATCGTTTGTTAAAGATATTGAAGATACAGGACGTCTCAATGAAGCCAAATTACAGGTAAGGACGATTGGCCTCATTAGCTCGATAGCCAAGTTCCCGATGGCCCTTCGCCTGCTCCGTCGCGGCAAACTCAATCCCTTCCATTTTCCCGGTAAAGTTAAAGGGCATGAGCAAATTCAGGCTATCCTCAAAGCAGTAAGGGAGAGTGAAAAATAATGAGATATGCCTTTTTTCCCGGCTGTGTTCTAGAGGGAGCTGCCAAAGAAAACTATATTGCTACAACGGCGGTTGCTAAAGCACTGGGTATCGAACTGGTTGAGATTCCCGGCTGGACCTGCTGCGGTGCTTCTCACGTGCAGGACGTAAACGACTTGGCGGCAACGGCCATTAATGCCCGTAATATCGCCCTTGCCGAACAAATGGGCCTGCCGCTCCTTACCGTCTGTAATACCTGTACCCTGATGCTGCGCAAGGCCAAAACCAAGCTCGACAATGGCCAGAAGGATCAAGTAAACGGTATTCTTGCCAAAGCCGGCATTAAGTACGAAGGTACTAGCGAAATTACTCATTTATTATGGGTTCTCATCCGTGACTACGGCCTAAACAAATTACAAGGGCTGATTAAACGTCCATTAATAGGGCTCAAAGTTGCCGGCTACTATGGTTGCCATATCCTTCGTCCTCCTGCAGTAATGGATTTTGAAGATCACGCTAATCCGCAGTCGCTGGAAAACCTCATTCGCGCCATTGGCGCTAAACCTGTTGATTTTGCCGCAAAACTCAAGTGCTGCGGCTTCCATGCCACCTATACTGCCGAACCGGACGTTATCCGCATCACCGGCGAAACAAACCAAAGCGCCGCTGAAGCCGGCGCCGATTGCATCGTCACCCCATGCCCCCTCTGCCAAATGTCGCTGGACATGAATCAAACTGAAGGGCAAACAGCAGTGGGCTGCAAACAAGAGATGCCGGTGCTGCATTTGGCCCAGTTAGTTGGTCTGGCTCTTGGTTTGTCCCCGGAAGAACTAGGTATTAATATGCTCATTGCCGGCAGGGAGCTCATTAAAGCAAGAATCTCATAACCGGATGAAGAAAGACCTCCTAAGCATTGCGGATAACCCGTATCCCGCTTTAGGGGGTTTTCCATTCCCCTGGTTGGCATTCAATAAACAAATCCCGCGCAGATATTACTCCACACGGGATTATTGTTTTAATAAGTCTCATTTATCAGATGATGCATTTTTTGCAGGACTTCCGGAATACAATCTGCTTCATTACTGTGAAAAAGATAATAGTCATTAGGATTATGATCGCCATTTGTGTCACATTCTGATTTATTAATATGATAACATGATATTCTAAATATTAGTAGCAGCCCAAAAAATAAAATATTTCATCAAGGAGGATACTATTTATGAAATTTGAAGGCATTGAACCTACTAGAGACGCCAAAACTTTCGTCGCCGACGGAGCAAAAGTTATCGGCAAAGTAACCATGAAAGAGTTCAGCAGCATATGGTTTAATTCAGTTGCCCGAGGTGATGTTAACAGAATTGAGATTGGACGTTACTCCAATATTCAGGATAACAGCGTCCTTCATGTTGCCGATGACTGTCCGACCATTATCGGCGACTTCGTTACAGTCGGTCACAACTGCATTGTCCATGGCGCCACCATTGAGGATAATTGCCTGATCGGCATGGGAGCCATCATTTTAAACAAGGCGGTAGTGGGCCGTGGAAGTATCATCGCTGCCGGCGCGCTTGTAAGAGAAGGACAGATTATCCCTCCTCACTCGCTCGTTGTCGGCATTCCCGGAAAGGTCATCAAACAAATTCCTGAAGACTGGGAGAGTATTCACGCTCAGGCAGTAAAGTATAAATCCCTCTGGACCGAACGCTATGCTCTGCTGCCTGATGCTGACGGCGAACGCTATCACGGCGAAAAAATTGTATAATTCATTAATAATATTCGGCATAAAAAATAATCCGGGACGCCCGGATTATTTTTATGCCTAGATTTCACCAGTGTGATTATCCTGCTGGCCAATCATATAAAAGTCAGCACATCGTCCACCGGTTTACGCGGCGGCGATGATAACTTGTCAGTTGCAGGAACGCCAAGCGGCGTCATGGCAGCCAAATAATAGCCTTGTTTATTAAAGCCAAGGTATTCGGAAATTTCTTGAGCCGCGTATGTCGGTCCTGTCATCCAGCAGGTACCGTAACCCAGGCTGGCAGCCGCCAATTGCAGATTCTCCAAAGCAGCGGCGATATTCTGAATACCGGGATTGGGTTTGGCATATTTAATAGCCTCATCGGGCGGCATAATACCAGCTTCCAGCAGCATGTCAGCGATTGTGTCATAAGGCCCGGCGTAAACAAGTACAAGACAAGGAGCGGCTTTAAAAACGGTATGGTAGCCAACCGACCCCTTAAATGCCTTGATTTTGGCCTCATCAGTCAGATAAGTGCTCAGCTTGGCATTTTTTGTTTCCACAATACGGGCAATTTCAGCAATCTTATTCTTATCAGTTACTACGACAAAATGCCAGTTTTGCTGATTTTTTCCTGAGGGGGCATAAGTTGCCGCTTTGACAAGGTCTCTAATAACCTGTTCCGGCACAGGATCATCTTTGAATTGGCGGACACTGTGGCGCTTATAAATAAAATCAAAATCCATAAAAATACCTCCTTGTTAAGCCATCATGTAAATTATACCATAATCATTGCCCAGTTTGCGCAATTAGCGTAAACTGGTGATTTAACTTGCGGTAAAGCCATTCTACACCTGTTTTGTCCCTGGCAGCGTAAAACCCCGTCCCATAACTTCAGCCGCATCCTGAACAATCATAAACGCATTAGGGTCAGCAGCGTGAACAAGCATTTTGATCTTGGCAATTTGGGTAAGACTGACGACAACAAACAGTACTTGCTTATTTTGGCGGGTAAATGCCCCCTGTCCGTGCAGGATGGTTACACCCCGTCCGACTTCTTTTAAGATGGCTTCAACAATATTATCGGTATTATACGAAACGATAAATACCGTCTTCTTGCGGTTAAATCCTTCCACTACTTTATCGGTAAGATTAGCACCGATAAACATGGAGATAAGGGTCAGCATGGCCAGCTTGAGTCCAAACAATGTTGCGGAAATCAGCATAATTACACAGTTAACAGCAAATCCTACGAAACCAACATTAAGCGAGTAATATTTTTTGATAATGCCGGCAATAATGTCCAAACCGCCCGCGCTGCCATTAACGCGAAAAATCAGCCCGCTGCCGATTCCCGAGATTACGCCGCCCGTGATGGCTGAAATCAACGGATCATCAATAAGGTTAAACCCTGAAACAAAACTGGTGGCATCTACCGCAACAGAGAACAAAATTGCACCATAAATAGTACCGATCGTGTAATTTTTGCCTAGCAGCCGGTAAGCGGCATAGAGCAACGGGATGTTCATGGCAAAAGTTAAAACGCCTATTGGCAGGCCAAACAAAAAATACAAAATAATCGCAATACCGGAAACTCCTCCGCTCAGAAGATGATGCGGCACCAGGAAGGCGTTGATGGATAGACTGCAAACCAGACAGCCAACAGCTACCCAGAAATACTGATTCATTTTATCACTCATATATTCCTCCATAGAATTAGTTACATTAAGTCAAATAGCTTACATATGGATTTTATCATACTATCGAATAATCGGAAATATACTGGCACAACTAAAGGCCGTCCATAATCTGGACGGCCCCAGTTTGTTGACAAAGTAGCTTAACGAGAAAGATCGCCACGTTTCGCCCGCGATGACCCCTTGGTTTTACTGTCATTGCGAGATAAACCATGCGCTCTTCAGGTACACCAACAACAATGAAAAGGAAGATTGCTTCACTACGTTCGCAATGACGATAGAGGAACAGTATTCTTTCCGGTCATTGCGAGCACCGTTGTCTATGAGACCATATTCGAAGCAGTAAGTCATTGAATCGTGCTTAGTTAGGCATTACGGCACCGTAGCGTGGCAATCTCCTGCCCCGCTGTCAAGGTAAAAGCGGAGCGACATGGCAGTTCTTGCGCCGGGTGACCCACAGCAATAAGCGCAAAAGGGAATGACTTTTTATCACCCTGAAATATTACAGTTTATCCGCCAGATCCTCGAGAGTATTGGCAGTTGCGTTAAGTTCCTCGATGGACGCTGTTATCTCCTGGATGGCTGTCGCTTGTTCCTCGATGACAGAATTAGCTTTATTAATTCCCTGAGCAATGCGGGTAACCTGGGTTTGAATGCGCTGCAAAATAGCATTGATCTGACTGATACTCTCATTGCTGGAATTTGACAGCTTTCTAATTTCTTCAGCCACTACGCCAAAGCCACGTCCCAATTCCCCGGCACGGGCCGCCTCGATAGCAGCATTCAATCCGAGCAGGTTGGTTTGACCGGCCACATTTTTAATAAAGGTTATAACTTCATCAGTATTTTTGGTATCGTTTTTGGCCTCGTCAGTAAACTGAAGTAATTCTTTGTTAGAGCTCACCAAATCATTAACACCGGCAGCCACCTGACCGATACCGTCAGTTATCTGCCGCAATGAGGCTGACAGATTATTGGCCAAGTTATAGACTTCACGCTGCCGGTTAAGACTCTTGGCAATACCGATGGTACCAATAATACTCCCTGTCTCGTCTTTAACAGGAACATCTATGGACCTAACATCTATACCCACTACTTCTTTAGGAATAATCATAGAGATGGTTTTACCCTGCATAATGGCCTTATTGGAAGCCGAGCCGTCCGGCAGAGTATCACCATCCTTGACGTTTACCCGGATACCGGGACTATGTATTATCTTTAAATATCTTTCCTTGTCAGTTACCGACAACGTAACATCATCTTCAAATAATTCCTGCAAATACGGCGCTAGCAGGCTAAACGCCTCTAAAACAGTATTTATGTTAGTTTTTTGTTCTTGGGACTGCATTGTAGGCCTCCTTATCGTCATTCCTCACATTGTGGACACATTCATGGTAAAAAATTATTAACATTTATTATTATAGCTTATATTATGTTGCTAATCGACTATTTTTCATAATTATTTCCATTATCTGTGACCTGCCTCACAATGGGAGGTCTGGCTAAAGTATTCAGCGACTTCAAAACCCGGTATTTGAGTTCAAGTAAAATCAGTGGTAATGCTCCGGCCTTTTTAGCTGAACTCAACCAAATTGTCAAAGCTGTTAACGAACGTATCGGCAAGGAAGAAGCTGAACTTTATCCCCTTCTATCCCGTATATAACAATAATGAAGGGCCGCACTTGCGGCCCTTCATTATTGTTAGTTCAAGCCTAATTCTTTACGTTTTTTCTCAATATGGTCAACATAGATTTGAACCGTCTTGTCAGCACTGGTCTCAACGGTAAGTTTACCTAAACCCAGAGTCTCGGTAGTTTCGGTCAATGTCTTAACAACAACATCACTGCCGGTTACCGAGGGTACAGGCGCAACATGCACCAGCCAGCCTAAGGCAATCGCGGTGCAAGCATCAGCCACGGCTTTTTGTTCAAGGTATTCGGGCGCACCGATAACCAGCGGCAGTTTGTTGGTGTCAACATCCAGGGCATCGGCGATTTCCTTGGCAGTCTGAGTCATTTTGCCGATGTCGACACATGCACCGTAAGACAAGACCGGCGGAATGCCAAGGGCCTTGCAAACTTCTTTGAGCCCGGGACCGCATTCTTCGGCAACCTGTAGATTTGTCAACCCGGTATACTCCATAACCGACGATGTGCAGCCACCTGACAATACCAGAATATCCTTTTCAATCAGGCCTTTGGCAATGCGGAAGATATTGCTGCCTCCCTGACCATAGCGGGCAGTAGTGCAGCCGACTACAGTGGCAATACCGCGGACTTTGCCGGCGGCAATGGCGTCAATCAGCGGTTTCCACGAACCACCCAAAACTTGTTTGACTGATTCGGTACTAAACCCGATCATACAACCTTCAGACACATGAGGCGGAATATATACTTCGCGGTTTTCAGCTTTGCGTTTGGCAAAGGCCGCGATCGCCATGTCGAGAATTTTTTCCGCCTGTTTTTTCATTTCTTCCGGCTTAAATTCAACAGTTTCAGTACCAGGCATCCGGATTACTTCATGGGTGCTTACCATAGTTGTTCCAAACCGCGCGGCATACAAGGGCAGAGTGGGAATGGTGCAGTTATAGTCAAACATAAAGAGATCAACAGCACCGGTAGCCAAGAGATATTCTTCCGACAGCCACTCGCCTTCCTGACCGGCATAGGCGCTCATTTCCCCGGTCTCTTTGTAATTTAACAGTTGCTGTCCCTCGCACACATGGCCCAGCACCTGCAGGCCGCTCGCCCCGGCTTTCTTAGCTTTTTCCTGCCATTCAGGCGTAGATGCCAATTCAACTACAACATGGGCCATGAGCGGCATATGACCATTGGTAATAATATTAACCATATCTTTTTTAAGTAAGCCCATATTCTGCCTGGCCGTACGGATTTTTTGGGTGCCCATAAGGATTTCCTGCAAAATGTCGAGGGCAAATAGACCTTGATATTCGTTAATTACGCCCAGCCGGACAGATGTCAGCAGAAAGTCGACAGGGTCAGCATTGAGGTTGGTCATGCACTTGGTTTGGGCAAAACCGACTTCGCTAAAACCGCCGCCGGGCAATAGGTTCATTTTCCGCCACAGCTCCTGGCGTTTGGGCGGCGCAAAGGCTTTAACCATAGCCGACTCTTCCCAATAGGGTTTGCCCATGTCTTCCAGCACCCAGTTAGCAAAGTTGACAGCCACCTTATTAGCATCCTCACGGCTGTTTAACCCAGCCATCTCGGCATACTTAAACAGTTTTTCCTTATCACGGATCTTGAGACCGCTGTCAGGATTTTGGGCAGCGGCTTTCAAGGTACGGGCCGCCTGTTGAGCGTGGAAAATATTAGCCGCCGTACCAATGGTAACATGGCGATAGACAAAGTTTCTGGCTACCATGACATGGGCGTCAACACCGCAATTGCCACGCGGCGCTTTGGGGCTGATACGGCAAGGGCCGTTGGCGCACAGTTGACAGGAAAGGCCGGATGAGCAGAAGTGACACCGGATTTTTTCCTGTTGTTCAAACCGGTCAAAAACGTTGGTTAAGCCCTGGGCGTGTACATGTTGGTACATTTCCCGCATAGCCGGGTCAATAATTACATTTAACGGAAAGCCTTCTTTGCCCTGGTCGTGAACTTTTATGTGCTCGCGCTGCCATTTGTGCACTTCAGTCATGGGACCGGAAACCTTTTCAATGTCATAATATTTCTTGGCGTTTTTATGGATGTCAAAATGCTCGTCCGGATTATTAGTACTGCTGGCATCACCTTTATTAGGAACTGATTCAACATCACCGCGACTAGTGGTATCCTCGCTTTTGATTAATGTAGCCATTTGCTTGTAACCTCCCCTAGTAGTATCAGTGTTAGTTTGATACGATTCGGGGAATTTTATTATGATTCCTTGTTAAGCTTTTTGGCTGGCCTGAGCATGATTACCCGTACAGCCCGCTCGTAAAAAAAGTAATCCCACGCCCAGTTAATAAGTACGGTAATGCGGTTGCGGAAGCCAATCAGCCGGACAATATGGATAACCAGCCACAGCACCCAGGCAATAAAACCTTTAAACTGCCATTTGCCTATATGGGCGACGGCAGCATTGCGGCCGATTGTCGCCAACACTCCCGGATTTTTATAAACAAACTCTTGGGGAGCTTGGCCGCCTATCAGCCGGCGAATGTTATCGGCCGCTGTCCGGGCCTGCTGGGTAGCCACCGGCGCCACCATGGGGAGCGGCTCGCTTTCTGATTCAAGATAGGCAGCATCGCCAATAACCATGACTTCGGGATGTTTAGGCAGTTGCAGTGTCGGCTTGACTACCAACCGTCCCATGCCGGCCTGCTTAACACCAAGTTTATCAGCTAAACGGGCGGCACGGATACCGGCGGCCCAAATCAGGGTATGGGCCTGAATGGTTTCACCATCTTTTAGTGTGACTGTTTCGCCGTCAAAGTCGGCCACCGGATTGCCGAACCGCACCTCCACCCGTTTACGAGCAAGAGTCTCAGCCGTAACCACACCTAACTCAACTGGCAGACCGGCAAGCAAGCGATTAGAGGCTTCCATAAGAATAATCCGGGCCTCATCATAATCAAGGTCAGGATAATCTTTCGGCATAACCAAATAAACAAGCTCGGCCAGCGCCCCGGCACTCTCCACCCCCGTCGGACCGCCGCCGACAACAATAAATGTCAGCAGGGCGCGCCGTACTGCGGGGTCTTCTTCCTGGGCAGCAAGTTCAAACAGACGCAGAATATGATTACGGACCGCCAGCACATCATCAATGTTTTTCAGGCCAAAACCATGTTTTGCTACAGATTCCATGCCAAAAAAGTTAGTGACACCGCCGGTGGCCACAATAAGATAATCATAGTCGATTATTCCGGCTGTGGTTATCAGGCGTCGTAAAGCCAAATCAGCCTCAGTCACTTCAGCCATTTTGAATTTTACATTGGCTTGCCTCCGGAGTATGGTACGTACCGGATACACGATATCTTCAGGTGCCAGACCGGCTGTAGCTACCTGATACAAAAGCGGCTGAAACAGATGATAGTTATGCTGATCAATCAGTATAACCTCGACCGGAGCTCCGGACAAAGCCCGGGCCGCCCACAGGCCGCCGAAACCTGCGCCAATAATAACAACTCTCGGCAGTTTATTAGTCATCAACTCACCTCGCAGGTTTAGCATATGCACTTACCAGTAATTCCATAAATTAATATGTTAATAATCCTTGCCGTTATTAGTTCTATCTGATAGAATTTTCATGTTAGGGGGTATCTAACCAATGAAAATAGTAAAAGAAGTTGCCGACTGGATATACAGCCTGGCGGTAGCGCTATCGCTGGCCATTCTCATTAATGCTTTTGTCTTTCAGCCCACCCGGGTAGTAGGCAGTTCGATGGAACCTAATCTTCACAATAACGACTATGTCTTCGTATCCAAGCTGTCTCATACCTTTACCACCCCGCCTGAGTATGGTGATATTGTCATTATCGACAGCAGGGTATTCCGGGACCGGAGCGTAAAGGATGACATCAGCGACCCGGTATTGACTTACCTTAGTGTCGCCAAACTTACCGAGGCTGATCGCCATATTTGGATTAAACGGGTTATCGGCAAACCCGGTGATGTAATTGAGATTAAGGACGGACAGGTATACCGGAATGGTTCGCTGCTGGCTGAGCCTTATATTAAAGAAGCCATGCAGGCTGCCGCTCCGACAAAAGTGGTGGTACCTGACAACTATGTATATGTAATGGGCGACAACCGTAACAATTCAAGCGACAGCCGCTATATCGGCCCTGTCCCGTTAAGTCATGTACTGGGAAAGGTAGTATTAACGCTGTAATGTAAAAACGGGTAGAATTGCATGCAGAATGCAGTCTACCCGTTTTTTCGTCCGCTTTCTCTCTTACAACTTAATCCCTAACCCTAATCATGGTCCACACACCAGTGGCCAGCAGCCCAGCCGTATACAAGGTTAAAACACTGACCGACAGCCAGGGAGTATCGGCGCCGCCGCCAATAGCCCGGAGCGCGTAAGTGGCATGAGTTAACGGCAACAAGTCAATAAACCAGCGAAGGGCAAGCGGCAGGCGGTCGGTCGCAAAAAATGTGGCACACAAAAACGACATGGGTAACAACACATAGGTACTAAAGTTAGCCATATCTTCATGAGAATTTATCAGCATGGCCGCCACCAGCCCCATAGCGGCAAAAAGCAGGCAAGTTAGCGCAAGCGTCAGGAGAAACCAGACGCTGACGGTAAGCCTTGCGCCAAATAGGTAGGCCAGCACAAAAATTACCGTACAGGAGATAAGGCCTCTAAGCGCTCCGGCTAATACTTTGCCGGTAACAAAAGACACCGGACTGACCGGAGCTATGAGATACTCTTCCAATGTTTTGTGGTACAAGCGGCTCATATTAAGCGGTGAGCCGACAGCACTAAAACTGATATTCATAGCGTTAAGCGCCATAATGCCAGGCAGAATAAAATCAAGATAGCTGCCTCCGTTTACCGAAATCCCCCGCCCCAGTCCCCAGCCAAATGCTACCAGATATAACACCGGGCTGATCATCCTGGATAAAATAAATTTGGCCAGACGCCGATTCAATACCACCCAGTCCCGCCAAAATACTGTACATATATCTTCAACCCGCAATATCTCCAATCCTTTCTCATTGGCTGCCATATATATTTATCTTCGCTTTGGCAACATCAATTTCCTGCTATATAATATGTTATCACTTGGTGGCCTCAAGCGCTTGCGCCAAATCGTTAATAATGTCGGCAACGTCTTCGATGCCTATAGACAGACGCACCATGTCGTCAGATACCCCGGCGCTGGCCCGCTGCTGCGAGGTTAGTTGGGAATGAGTGGTACTGGCCGAGTGGATAACCAACGATTTGGCATCGCCGACATTGGCTAAAAGCGAGAACAGGCGGAGCGAATTGATGAACTTACGACCGGCTTCCAGGCCGCCTTTAATGCCAAAAGTCAGTATTGCTCCCGCACCTTTGGCTAAATATTTCCTGGCCAGTTGATTGTCAGCATGGCTTTCCAGACCGGGATAGCTCACCCAAGACACCCGTTCGTGGTTCTCAAGATATTTAGCTACCGCCAAGGCATTTTGACTGTGCCGTTCCATCCGGAGATGAAGTGTTTCCAGTCCCTGTAAAAACATAAAGCTGTTAAACGGGCTTAGACAAGCGCCGATATCCCGCAGCACTTGCACACGCAGTCTGACAATATAAGCGAGTTTGCCCAGCGCTTCGGTATACTTCAGGTCATGATAGCTGGGATCAGGTTCAGACAGCAGGGGAAATTTGCCGTTCCCCCAGTCAAATTTGCCGCCGTCAATAACCACCCCACCCATGGAGGTGCCATGACCACCAATGAATTTTGTTGCCGAATGCACAACAATATCAGCACCAAAGTCCAGCGGACGGCACAAATACGGTGTAGCAAAAGTGTTGTCAATTATTAGCGGCAGACCATGGCTATGAGCTATGTCAGCCACCCGCTCAAGATCTAACACATCAATTTTGGGATTGCCGATAATCTCAGCATACAGCGCCTTGGTATTAGGAGTGATTGCGGCAGCAAAATTCTCAGGTTGGCTGGGGTCGACAAACTTAACTTTAATTCCCAAGCGGGGCAAGGTATAAGCAAACAAGTTGTATGTACCGCCATACAGAGTGGATGAGCTGACAATTTCGTCCCCAGCCTGGGCAATATTAATAATGGCCGCAGTGATGGCCGCATGCCCTGAAGCAAAGGCCAACGCCCCTATACCGCCTTCCAAAGCGGCAATACGCTGCTCAAACACATCGGTAGTCGGATTCATAATACGGGTATAGATATTGCCTGTTTCTTTTAAACCAAACAAGTCGGCGGCATGATCGGCATCGCGGAAATTATACGCCGTAGTCTGATAAATGGGTACAGCCCGCGCTCCGGTTGCCGGATCAGGTTGTTGTCCGGCGTGTACCGCTAAAGTATCAAAATGTAAGTTTTCCGGTAGTGTCATTTGTTAATCCCCCATTTTTACTTTAGATTTTTTTAGCTATGATAACTGCAGTATTTCATAGGTGTTATACTCAGTATCAAAGTATAACAGCTTATTGCGCAGCGGTTCACCCTTACCTGTAATTATCTTCACAGCTTCCTGCACTTCCAATGCAGCCGCAATGGCCGGCGTAGCCGCCGGATTGCCCAGAGAAACCTCGACGCCTTTATTGACACCGGCATCGCGGTAAACGGCTTCAATACCTTTATCTTCGGGAAATACTGTCATTACCTGGCCGGTGAACCCGGCAATGGCGGCATGTACCAACGGCAGCCGGCTTTCGCGGGCCGCCTTGGCCAAAGTGAGACGGTCACCAATACTGTCCAATGCATCAATCACTACTTGGCAGCCGGCGATAAGTCGATTGGCGTTAGCTCTAGTCAACATGCCGTTAACAATTTCTAATTCAGTGTCAGTGTTAATCTCAGCTGCCCGTTTGGCAGCAGCCAGCACTTTGGCCTGGCCCAGGTTATGTTCACTTGACAGCACCTGACGATTGAGATTGTGAGGGGCAAAAATATCACCGTCAATTACTTTAATATAACCCACCCCCATGCGGGTCAACAGTTCAATCACCAGGCCGCCCAAACCGCCGGCGCCAATGACGGCGACCCGGGCATTCAGCAGTCTAATCTGACCGTCAATACCCACTGTGCCCATGTTTCGCAAATATCGTTCCGGCATTGTTCCGGTTCGCAATAAGGCGAGTGACTCCTCTTTAGACATGTTACGCCTCCTTAAGCTGAATTCCCGGTACCAGGCGGGCACCCAGATAAGCCAGATTAGCTGCCCGGAACATGGTCCACTGCCCAAGCGGCAACGTTGCAGACTCCGGCAGCGCGGTATTGATAAATCGAGTCAGTATAGGACGGAGCAAGTGAAAATCTATTAAAAAACCGTCATGGCCGTGAGGACTTTGGATAATGGCAAATTCGGTACGTACGCCTACCCGGCGCATAGTTTCAGCCAGCTCTTCCTGTTGATACGGTGGATACAATATATCTGAACTTACCCCGACCACCAGCACTCTGGCTTCAATCCGGGACAACGCCGCCTCATATGAGGCATAACCTGCGCCAATGTCATAAAGGTCAAGCGCCCTTAGCAGATATAGATACGAGTTGGCGTCAAACCGTTTTACCAGATTAGCCCCCTGATAATCCAGATAATTTTCGATTTCAAACTGGCCATTGCGCGTCCGGCGGCCAAATTTACAGGCCATGGACAGTTCGCTCTGATAAGTAATCATGCCGAGGGCCCGGGCGGTAGCCAAGCCGTTCTCAGGTCCCGGGCCGCCGTAATAGTCGCCGTTCTGCCAGCCCGGATCACCCATTATAACCTGACGGCCAACCCGGTTGTAGGCAATGGCCTGCGGTGACGAATAGCCCGGAGCGGCAATAATGATAACAGCGTCCATATGCGCTGGATACGTAACTGCCCACTCCAGCGCCTGCATACCGCCCATTGAGCCGCCGACAACCATTGCCAGCCGGTGAATGCCAAGAGTATCTAACAGCCTTTTTTGCACCCGCACCATATCACGGATCGTCACCTCGGGAAACCTCATTCCATACGGTTTACCAGTGGCCGGGTTAAGCGAAGCCGGACCGGTCGTACCCTGGCACCCACCCAGTACATTGGCGCAAATAACATAAAACCGATTAGTGTCAATCGGCCTTCCCGGCCCGATTAACGGCTCCCACCAGCCCTGCTCGTCATACGGGTCATGGCTTGCCGGATGGCTGTCACCGGTTAGCGCGTGAGTGACCAGGATAACGTTATCGCGGTCATCAGACAGCTTGCCGTAAGTTTCATAGGCTACTGTAACTTCTGTTAATGAGCCGCCTAATAGTAACTCAAACGGATTTTCCGGACTGGCTACCTGGGCCAGCTTAATATGCGGGCGCCACTTGAAGCCGGGAAAAAAAGTAACAACCATAGACATCCCTCCTTAATACAACAATACAACCAAAAACCCCCTCATTTAGAGGGGGCATATTTATGTTCCTAATCCCTCTCATCTCCCAGGAATATCCATTCCTGCTGGAATTAGCACCACTGCGTCATGCGCCGGTTGCCGGGTGTCATCGGGCCAGTCCCTCGACCTCTCTGGATAAGAGTTTAGTATATGCTATTGTATGGATAAAATCATAACTTACCAGAAATTAATTGTCAAGATCTATTGATTGACTTTTGACAGTTTTTAACCCATCATTTCCAGGAAAGCCTGTACTCTGGTTTCAATTTGTTCCACATCGCCCTGGGAATAATCGGTTTCCACCTGCAGGAAGGGAATGTCGCCGTTTTGTTTTTAGAATTCCTTAACCACCCGGCTTTCGACAACATCAAGCCCCAGCGCAGTGGCTGTTATCTGTACTCCTATTCTTCTCCGTACAGAGGAGTTGACAGATACCGTTCACCAGTGTCAGGCAGAATAACTACGATATTTTTCCCCTTGTTTTCCGGACGTTTAGCCAGCTCAGTAGCGGCATAGAGCGCAGCGCCGCTGGAGATACCGACAAGCAAACCTTCAGCTTTGGCAACATCCCTCGCCGCCTGGTAGGCGTCTTCGCCCTGCACTTTGATAATCTCATCAAGAATTTCGCGGTTGAGTACATCAGGCACAAAGCCAGCGCCGATACCTTGAATTTTATGAGGGCCAGGATTACCGCCCGAGAGCACCGGCGAGTCCGCAGGCTCAACAGCCACAACTTTCACTGCCGGCTTACGTTGCTTAAGGACTTCCCCAATACCGGTAATAGTACCGCCGGTACCTACGCCGCCCACAACAATATCAACTTGGCCGTCAGTATCCTGCCAGATTTCTTCAGCAGTCGTTTTGCGGTGAATTTCCGGGTTGGCCGGATTTTTAAACTGTTGCGGAATCCAAGCATTGGGAGTTGTTGCCACCAGTTCCTCCGCCCGTTCAATAGCTCCCTTCATGCCTTTAGCGCCTGGAGTAAGCTCAAGCTGTGCCCCCAGAGCTTTAAGCAGCTTGCGGCGCTCAATGCTCATCGTTTCCGGCATAGTTAAAATCAGCCGATAACCGCGGGCAGCAGCGACAAATGCTAAACCAACACCTGTATTACCGCTGGTCGGTTCGATAATTACAGTGTCCTTATTGATAAGTCCCTTATCTTCGGCGTCTTTAATCATAGCATAACCAATACGGTCTTTGACGCTGCCCAGCGGATTAAAATATTCAAGTTTGGCAATAACTTTGCCGCCAAGTTCTTTAGTACCGGCATAGTTTTTCAACTCCAGCAACGGTGTGTTACCGATCAACTCGGTCAAGTTTCCATAAATTTTAGCCATATTATCCCATCCCCTCATATTGATTAATAATATTTTTAACCATTTTTTGTAAATAAGTATTTTATTAGGGCCACGAAAACAAAAAGAGGCAATCGAGGCTGTACAGCCGCCGATTGCCTCCGGTTTTCCGGTCGGCAAAAATATTTATATCTTAGATAGATAATAGCATGCAGCCACCCATCTGTCAACCAGTTTCAGCTAATTAATAAAAAAATGATTAACATTCCTGTGACTGTCGTTATCCCGGTTTTGCCGTTTCAAAATCAGGGAGTAATTTTTTCCTTAAACACTTGCTGGCCGTTTTTCAGTTCGATTACAACAGCACTTTTTATCGGGTTATGCTTAGCGTCAATGGTTATCGTCCCCGTGCTCACCTGAAGATTTTTCGTTTGCTCTAACGCTTCACGGATTTTCGCAGGGTCAGTGCTATTGGCTCTCTTGATGGCATCAATCAGTACCAGTCCGGCATCATAACCCAAAGCGGCCAAAGCGCTGGGTTCTTGATTATATTCCTTTTTGTAGGCTTCAATGAATTTAACAACATTAGGATCTTTGTCCTGAGATGAGTAATGATTACTAAAGAAGGTATTATTTAGCGCCGGAGCGCCGGCAATTTCCACAACTTTGGGATCATCCCAGCCATCGGTACCGAGGAATGGAGCAGTTATGCCCATTTCGCGCGCCTGTTTAACAATCTTGCCTACTTCCTCGTAATAAGCAGGTAGAAATACCACATCAGGATTGATAGCCTTAATTTTGGTTAAGGTAGCCTTGAAGTCTTGGTCCTTCTGCAAAAAGGCTTCCTTAGACAATACTTGTCCGCCGTTTTTTACAAAAACAGCTTCAAAGGATTGCGCAAGACCCTTGGAATAGTCAGAGCTATTATCAACATAAATAACTGCTGTTTTTGCTTTCAGCGAGTTGCTGGCAAAGTTAGCCATAATGGTACCTTGCAGCGGGTCAATAAAGCAAGACCTAAACGCATACGGGCGAGTTTGTCCATTATCAAAAGTAATTTTTTCATTAGTTCCGGTTGGGGTAATTACCGGAATCTTATTATCTTGCGCTACTTGTAATGTAGCCAGAACATTCGAACTTGCCGCAGGTCCCAAAACCGCCACTACCTTATCCTGGGTTATCAGCTTAGTTATGGCATTAGTTGCTTCTGCAGGCTCCGACTTGTTGTCAGCCAAAACCAGGGTCAATTGTTTACCCAGAACACCGCCATTTGCATTGGCCTGTTTAAAGGCTAACTGAATACCGTTCACCGCTTGTTTGCCGTAATTAGCAACACTTCCGGTTAGCTCAAAATTACCACCGATTTTAATTTCATTTGTTTCCTGTTTGGCGCTGCTGCCACATCCGGCCAGTGCGCCGGCCATAAGCACAACACCTACGGCCATTGCGAGTAACTTCTTCCGCATGTTTTTCTCCCGTCCCTTCTGTTCTTCCTCGCCCCTCCTTCTGCCTCTACTTTGTCAGAATAAGGAGTTTTGTTGAAATGTATACTTCCCGAGGAATATTAAATATTTTATACACAAAATACACTATATACCTTTACATGTTTATTGTCAATACATAATTATATATCCATTATGCAAGTACTTTTGTTTTACTTTTGTTACCAGGCACCTTTTTTAATAGTAAAAATTGGGCGGCTAAGAAATATTTCTCAGCCACCCGCTTTTTCTTTTCCTTTTCGAAATGAAATGATATTATTTATATTCCGTCGCCGTTGAGGCCGGTAAGTTTACCTACGCGGTACTTTTCAGTTCTTTCCACCTGCATAATCTGTCCAGCTTGAATTTGGATAACTACTTTGCCGTACTCCATACCACTCACTGACTGCAAAACCCTTGTCCGAACACCAGGCATAGATGCCACTGCAGTTGTTTTGACCACTGCTTTGGGTAATTGATCGCAAATTCGAATTTTCTCCAGTTTTTCGATCTGAATTACCCGCGAATCCTGAATTACTAAAGTAATCGAGCCAAAGCTAATATCCTGCACCGATTGCTCAATAAGGGCAAGAACTTCATCTGTAATATGCTTAGTGGCTGCGTTGGCAGTATTGCATTTACTCATCCGCATGCTTCCTTTCGTTATGACTGTTGGGCACGTCTGGCCCGGTAGCCATGCGTTTCCGATACTCTCCGGCCAATACTTTGAATTTTGCCGGTAATACAAGACCGGCAGTGGGCCGGAGTATCGTTGATACAGATTTTACCTGGATAAAGTAAGTACATCTGGCGATACTCGCCTTCGGTAACGTTCGGCATAACAACATTAGCGCCACGCTGCAGGGCCAGTACCCGGCCCTGGGGATTAAGTGACTCCATAGCCGTTGTGGCCGGAATATTAATGTCCGGCAGCAACAGACGGGTCATGGCCATAACCTTGGTACTCAGTTCAAACGTACCTCCGGACTCTCCGGCAAGCGGTGTATCCGGATTAGGAATAAACGGCCCTATTCCAATCATATCGGCATCTATCTTTTTAAAAAAGAGAACGTCGTCGGCCAATGATTCGATCGTTTGTCCCGGAATCCCAACCATGCAGCCGGTCCCCAGTTCATAGCCCAATTCTTTTAAATCATTTAGGCACCGCACCCGGTTATCCCAACTCATGCCTGGGTCCAGCCGTTCGTAAAGTTCCTTATCAGTGGTCTCAATTCTCAAAAGATACCGGTCAGCCCCGGCTTCACGGTACTGTCTGTAAACCTCCCGCGACTTTTCGCCTACACTAAGTGTTATGGCCATGTCAAGGTCTTTAATTTTTTTGATTATATAGACCATTTTATCAACATCAAAACACTCATCTTCACCTGATTGCAGCACAACTGTGCGGTAGCCGTAAGATTGGGCCTTAACAGCAAAATCAATGATAACATCCGGTTCCAGGCGGTAACGGCGGACTTGCTTATTATCACGCCTGAGGCCACAATACAGGCAGTTTTGCTTGCAGATGTTAGAAAACTCGATCAGGCCGCGCAAATGAACTTCATCACCAACATACTTTTGCCTGACCCGGTCGGCAGCAGCAAAAAGCTCTGCTTGGTAATGAGTGTCTGTTAGCAGAGTGACAATCTCGGCCTTAGTAAGGTCATGGGTTGTTTCAGCTTTATTAATTAATGCCGGAATGTTTCTAGTATCAGTCATCGTCTCACTGCCTTTCCTAATATTCCAAAAGCAGGTGTTCCTTTTGACCTCATAATATATGGTTTTCGACACGGCGTCAATAAAAAGAAGTGAGATTGCTTCACGTTCTTTCCCAATGACGCGGAATGAACGCAGTGTGGCAATCTCGGCTTCTTTGTCCTATTTTACTGGCTATGTCCGTGATGTAACGGGGCAGGTGCTCCACCTGGGTTCCAGCCCATGATAGCCGGATCGACCATACCGAATACCATGGCAATATGAGCAACTATCAAGAATACTGTGAGCAGGATAAAATGCAGTTTTAGTTTTTCGTCTTCCTTCTTGTCCTTGCCAATAACACCAAGTTCCAGGAGAGCTATGCCCATAAGCGGAATGACACCGCTTAAATACGAACCGACTGCCAAAATATCCGCGGCTCCGCGCCAAGCAATGTTCGGCACTGCGGTTATCATCAGATTTAAAAATATGCCGAGGAAATAGAAACCGAGAATAATACCCAGCCATTTGTTTAGAGTGCGTAGCGTCCCGGCCTGCGCCCGGTTAAACACTACAAAGAATTCGGTAGCTACTAAGGCTTCTGCCAACGCGACCGGAATCACCATATAAATAATGAGATTCCAAGGCTGGTTCACCGCCAAGAGTTCCATATAATGGGTCATGTTCATTTTTCATTCTCCTTTCTGTACCTGCGGTTGCTTTATAGTTTTACATTGATTTTAGCATACAATTATGAAGAACTTATGAATTTTAAAGTCATTCCACTCCTCCCTTGTAGCTATAATTTGCTTTTAGTTCCTCCACGCAGATAGAAAAGACTGGTTTGCGCCAAGTCCCTCAGGACGCCGGCAGAAGCCTTAGTCGTTCTTACTTATCAGAAAGTGGTATACTTTCTGATAATGTAAAAAAGGCCAAGGTACGGCTCCGTAGGGAACCGCTCCTTAGCCTTCAGTTTTCTGATCAGCTGCATATTTTTTTCTTAAATATACCATTTAACGCTGAATACTGTCAATTGCACTCTTGCAAATATATCGGGATAGTAATGTCTTAAAAATTAGATGAATGGGAATTGCCTGCGGCGGCAAGTTCAGCGATACGTTCTGAGGCATTTGGTCCGAAAAAACCGCCGTGATAACAGCTTACGCCGTCAATATCCATACCAACCAGCTTTTTCAGTGAGGCTAGTGCTGTTACCATATCGGGTGTGTACTCTTCGGCCGGCCCTACCAAAAAACCTTGTTCAACACGCAATTGATCACCGGCGATAAGCAAGCGGTGAGATTTCAATAACAGGCACACATGCCCCGGAGTATGCCCGGGAGTATGTATTACCTGTAATCCGCCGTGAAAAGGCAGTATTTCCCCATCGGCAATTGTCCGGTGTACCCGAGCGGTGGGAATACCGGCAAACACTGCTGCTGCTTTTGCCCGCATATTCTCAGGAAGGGACCGAAGCCTGGCAGCAATTCGTTCCGGAGTTGTTTTTATGTAGGGAATGCTGCCTTCAAGATACGGTTTCTCTTGGGAGTGAGCATATATCTCCACTTTACTGCCCAGAGTTCTGAGGATATCAGGCAATGTGCCGATATGGTCCCAGTCCTGGTGTGTGATAATGACACGCCGAATGTGCGTAAACGGAACATCTTCCTGCTCCACCGCTTTTCTTAGCGGCTCAAATTGGCCGGGGTATCCGGCATCAACGAGAGTGGCGCCGTCACCATCCCAAATTAAAACTGGATGGATTCTGCTTGTTGTCCCAAAGTTATTTACATCAAGTGTAAGAATCTTATAGTTGACATTAAGTTTCATATAACACAGGGCAACCCCTGCATTCACCCCCTGATAAACCGGTAGTGTTTTAGTATCTAGAGGTAATTATATCATTTAAGGAAATATTTACAAGTAATATTCTATTCTTCACTCACCTGGCAGGCTGTTTTCCGTCCTTGCGACCGGTCAAGAATGGGCGTAAAAAACAGAGTCGTATTTATAGCATAAAATAATGAAGGTTACGAATTTGGTAGAATTCGTAACCTTCATTATTTATCATACCGGACTTGCGATGCCGGCGCATGCTTTAGCACATAGACCTTTACCGGTTTAATGCCAAATTTTTGGGCTTCTCTTACTGTCCATTTCGCAACATCAATTCGATGGCCTTTGATCGCACCGCCGGTATCTTCAGCTACCGCGTACTCTTTACTACCATCAGGATATTTTATAAGCACGTGCGAGCCGAGGGGAATAATCCTTGGGTCGACGGCAATGACACCAGGCCTGATTTGTGTGCCTAAGTATGTTTTGTCGCCCCATTGGTCATTATCATGAGGTCCTGGCGCATATGCCGTTGCCTTAATATCAAGTACCTGTTTTGCATCTGCTTCCGGTGGAGCCGCCGGCGTGGGTTGCTGCTCCGGTTCCGGTGGCGGCGGAGCCTCTTGAGCAGCAACAGGAGCGTCGTCAGGTGCAGGCTTAGCGGCGGGGTGCATAGCGGCAGGGATACCGGGTATAAGCGCCGCTGCCATAACTGCGGCACTCGCTAATGCGGCAGCAATCTTTTTATATCGTCTTTTGATACTCCTGTGGCACTTATTTTTCATGAAGTTTCCTCCTCATGGTCTTGTCAGCAAAATATACCAATTATTAGCCAGAAGCAGTATGTACACAGTATAAAGCAGAAGCCACTCAAGCTGCTGAGTGGCTGAAAATTTTTTTGAAGGTAAAGAGCCTGCAATGATCTACGCTACAGCCTACACCGATCATTACATACCTATGCGCAGACTTTCGCCTACCCGCAAGCATTACACAACCGATGCAAACCTTTGCTCGACAGCCATAGATAGCTACTGAACCGCCTGCAATCTCCCGACTGCAAACGACCCGTATCATTCACAACCCATAACTGTCTTAGCTCGACCGACATAAATCCCTTGGGACCATACGGCAACAGTTGGGCTGCCGTACAGCCTTTCAAGACCCATGCCAGTCTTCCCGCCGACTAACGCCGAGCCTTGCGACCCGACGCCAATCTTTGGCCGACTGATGCCGAACACCATAAGATATCCGACACCAATCTTGGCTCGACCATTACCGACCCTTTACACTCATAGTATCTGCGTAACAACCGGTGTTATACCTTGTAATTATTGGAAATCGAAATCGGCGTTTGACCGGTGATTATTGATTGTTTTTCAAGTTCAAGACAGCGTTCATACTGCCTGTACGGTACCCCGATAAATCAAGCGTAACATACGCAAAACCCAGTTGGCGCAGTTTTTCGCTGATTAATACTGCTTTATCCGGCTGTGCTAATACCGGGATATCTGCCTGGGAAACTTCGATACGGGCCAACCGGTCATGGTGACGGACCCGCACCTGCCCGGTACAAAATTGTTTAAGAAACTCTTCGGCTTGTTCAATTTGCTTAAGCCGTTCAGCTGTAACCGGTAAGCCATAGGCAACCCGGGAGGATAAACAGGCCGCACTGGCCTTATTCCAGGTCGGAACGCCCCATTCCTTGGACAACTCCCGGATTTCGTCTTTAGTCAGACCGGCCTCCAAGAGCGGGCTGCGCACACCGGAAAGTTCGTCAATAGCCCGCATACCAGGGCGATAATCTGAGGTATCATCAGCGTTTGAACCTTCGAGCACCCAGGCAATTCCTTGGGTATCAGCCCATTTTTTCAATGCCGAAAACCGCTCGCGTTTGCAGTAATAGCAACGGTCAGCGGTATTTGCCACAAATTCTGCGCTTTCCAGTTCGCTGATATGAAGAAGCACATGGCGAATGCCGATTTGCCGGGCAATAGCTATTGCCTCCTGCCGCTCCGATTCCGGCAGTGTTTCAGAATAAGCGGTAACGGCTACTGCCTTGTCCCCGAGCGCCCGCTGGGCCGCAGCCGCCAAAAAGCTGCTGTCAACCCCGCCGGAAAAACCTACTGCCACAGTATCCATTTCTTTTAAAATGTCTAACAAACTTGCTAATTTTTCATTGATTTGTGCCATACGCGCCTCCATAAATTATATAGCAAAGTCACTGCCAGCTTCATGAATTAACTCAAATTCCCGGAAAACTTGCCGACGATACGCGATAAGGCCGGCATCACCCCGGTCACACGGTCGTGGTAATTTAATCTCAATAATTTTTTTGATCCGGCCTGGATTAGGTGACATAATCGCAACCCGCTGCGACAGATACACAGCCTCGTCAATGTCATGGGTAACAAATATAATTGTCGGTTTCTTTTCCAGCCAGATTCTGAGTACTTCATCCTGCAGCCGGTACCGAGTAAAGGCATCAAGTGCCGCAAACGGTTCATCCATAAAAATGATATCCGGTTCGACAGCAAGTGCCCTGGCTATCGCCACCCGTTGCTTCATCCCGCCTGAGAGCTGACTTGGGAAACTGCCGGCAAACTGTGACAACCCGACCAATTCCAAATACTCTTCAGCCTTTTTTCTGGCAGCGGCACCGCGTATTCCCTTGGCTTCCAGGCCAAAGACGACATTGCCCAAAACATTCCGCCAGGGAAACAGTCCGTAGTCCTGAAAAATGGTGATATGCTTGGGGTTGGGGCCGGTAACCGGCCTATCGTCAATTGTTAAGCTGCCCTTAGTAGCTTGTTCAAATCCGGCCATCAGATTCATCAAAGTCGTTTTGCCACAGCCGCTAGGTCCGAGCAAACACAAAAATTCTCCGGCCGCGACCGTTATGGTAATATCTGTCAATACATCGAGCTGGTTGCCCTGTGCGTCCTGAAAACTCTTGTGTAAATTTTTTATTGCGATTTTTGCCAAGTTCTCACCTCTCTTAGCTGACTCCCCATTTACGATTAATCCTGCGCTCAGCCCAGCCTATGACGGTATTAATCAACAGCCCCATAATACCGACAATCAGCATACCGCCAATAATCCAGTCGGTACGGAGGAAATTGCGGGAATCAACGATCAAATAGCCAAGCCCCGATTGAGCACCTAACATCTCACCGGCCACTAAATGTATCCACGCAACACCGATAGCAATATGTAACCCAATCATTATATACGGAAAAGCGGCCGGTATGACTACCCGGGTAAACATCATTGTTCTGCTAATGCCGAAATTGCGGGCAACCTTCAAATATACGGGGTCAACTTTCCTGACCGCACTGATTGTTGATAGCAGCACAGGAAAAAACGCTGACAAAAAGATGATAAATATCGCGGGGGCATTACCAACGCCAAACCAGAGAACCGCCAGCGGAAACCAGGCTATCGGCGAAATTGGGCGCAAGATTTGGATGACAGGCCCCAAAGCCTGGAGTGAATAGGTGTGCCATCCCAGAATCAGCCCCAGCGGGATAGCGGTGATTAATGCCAGACTGTAAGAAATGGCAAACCTGGTTAAACTGACTTGAATGTGTTCCCATAACACGCCGGTATCAACTAATTCCCTAAGCCCAAGCAATACTTTGGCGGGACCTGGCAGTTGCTCAGGCGTGTAATAGCCGGCGCCCAACTGCCAAAGTCCGAGAAAGGCTGCAATAGCCAGCCAAGGCAGTACCGCACTCCTATTATTACACGTAGTTTTTTGCATAGTTGAAGTCACGCTCCAAAGGCTTTTTTCGCAAACCGGTCGTCGATATACTGGACTAAATCAATTTTATCTTTGGTAATACCGAATTGCACCAGATAGTCTTGGGTAACGGCAAAATCCTGGAGATTGGGAACTAAGTTGGCGAAGGTAATTCTCCCCTTGGGGTTAGTCAATACGTATTCAATCACTTCTTGTTTCTGCCCAAGGTATTTTAGTGATAATTTGGCCGCTTCCTGAGGATTAGCGTCAATGAAATTAGCCGCTTTAGCTAACCCGCCGACCAACTCTTCCACTGCTTCCGGATTTTTTTGAATTAACTCTTCTTGAACATTAAGGACGCAGCACATGTGATCGTGCCAAATATCTTTGCTCAAAACCAATACCTTGCCTACTTTTTGCATCTCAGCCTGTCCACCAAAAGGTTCGGCGACAATAAAGGCGTCAACTTTACCGGTTGATAGGGCGTTGACCATTTCAGGCGGCGCCATATCCAGCAGCTTTACGTCTGAGTTGGGATTAATCCCTTTTTCCGTTAACACTTTATGAATGAGGATATTATGAGTGGAAAACCGGCTGGGAATGGCGATGGTCTTTCCCCGTAAATCCTCAATTTTCGTAAGTCCAGGACCATTTTTAGCAGTCAGCACCGAGCCGTTGCGATGCCCCAGGAATACAGCTTTAACCGGTACCCCTTTTTGTTTAAGGCTCATGCCAATTGGCGTAAGGGCAAATGCGCCGTGAATCGCACCGCCCTTAAGAGCTTCCGCCAATTCCGCCCAGTTAGAAAATTTGACCGGTTCGAGTGCCAATAGGCGGAACTCGGTTTGTCCGTGGGCAATCATGGTAAGATGGTCAGTAATTGGTAGATACCCTATTTTTATCGTGGGCTTAGCTTTCGACTGGGAAGAATTCACACCAGTTTGTTGTGTGCTCCAGCACCCCGCCAGGCTCAAGCCGCCGGCAAGGCCAACGGCCGCGCAAATACTTTTCTTGATAAAATCTCTTCGATTCACTGCTATACCTCCATATTGTCCTTAGTTATTCCAGCCCAATACATTCCTTTTGTGCTCAATATCTTTGACAATTTTCTCTCCTAATGCTTTTGGCTCAGGCAGCACCACCATAACAGAACCAAGCAAGTCCTGGGTATCTTTCGCAAAGAAGTCTGCCACTTTATCAGAGCCTAGCACAGGCGCTGGTATGCAATGATAGGAATTAACCCCCATCAACCGAAAACTCAACGCAGCTCCCACACCTTTTTCATTCGACCATTCCGGGCTGGCGAAAGCAACCGGCATGTTTTTTATCGGCTGGCCG
This sequence comes from Sporomusaceae bacterium ACPt, assembly GCA_041428575.1. Taxonomy (GTDB): domain Bacteria; phylum Bacillota; class Negativicutes; order Sporomusales; family Sporomusaceae; genus Sporomusa_D; species Sporomusa_D carbonis. Next base: position 765,212 of record CP155570.1, on the reverse strand, counting down.
CTCTTATCGGCAAGTGCCCGGAATAAGCCGGAAGCCCGGGCGTTATCCAGACATTCACCCATGTGCCAGACAGGGGGGAGATTGCCGGCACGTAAAATCTCGTTCAGACCGGAACCCGCTTTAGCCAGCGCTTTCCGGCTGCAATATCCAAGCTTGAGCAAAGGGAATGATGCACAGCCGTTAGTCAGGATAATGATGTCGTTGGCCAGCAAAATGTCGGCTACTTGCACGATGGCTTGTTCATAGACAACTTTCGGATTGTTACAACCGACAAGATTAACAATTCCTTTGATCTTGCCACTCTTAACGTGTTCCGCAAGCTTGTCCAAACCACCAAACGATTCTGCTATATTTTCAATAGAAAACCCAACTTCGGCTTCAATGCTGACACTGGGTACATATATATTTTGGTTGTGCCGCCTGGGATAATTTTGGATAGCCATTTTGACAATTTCTCCGGCTTGGTGAATCACTTGGTCCATATTGGCGTGTTGGTGGTCGAAAGCGATGTGGACAGCCCCGGGCAGACGGCAAGAGTCGCTGGTAGTTATGACTTTGGTATGAAAACAGGCAGCTACATCCATAATGGCCGGATAAATGTCCTGCAAATCTGCCACCCAGGCGTCAAGTGCCCCTGTCCCCATAATGAGCTCAGCTCCGAGCGCATTACTCAGAGGATGTACTTCGCCATAGCGGTAGAGCGAGGATAAGCCGGAGCAACAGATGCCATAGAGGCGGATACCTGCAGCACCATGTGCTTTGGCCATTTCAATCAGTTCAGGATCCCGGCTGGCCTGCACTAAGGCCGAAGGCAGCACGGGTGAGTGGCCATGCAAGGCGATGTTTACATACTCTTGTTTAATGGAGGCAAAATTGGTCTCAATTTGACTGCGTTTGGGAGGACCATACAAACAATCGGCAGCAATTGACGGCCCCACCACACTGTTCCAGGAAAAAGCCAGCCCGCAGCGGAGCAGTTGTTTCATTAAGTTCTCCCAGTCTCCGTCTGTCCCCGTTCCTGTGCGGTGTAAGGCTTCAAACACTTCATGGTATGAACTCACCGGGATGATGTCGAGCCGGGACCACGTCTCGATCCGTTCCGGCGGAGCCATAGCGGCAATCGTCCGGTGCGTGGCAGGCACGGTGCGGGACATATCCTCAAGCAGCAGATCGGCAAGCTGCTCCGCCAGTTGTGAGATAGATTTATCCTCGGCGTATATACCAAACGCCTTGGCAGTTGCTACAATCTTTTCCGATCCCAGCAACGGCAAATTGATGTCCCCGCTGGCGGCTTTTTTAAGCGTCAGTAAAACTTCCCGCCCCCGGGCCCCATGTGCTGCCACCCCGGCGGCCACCCAGCGCAATATATTACGGGCAACAATAACATTGGCATCTGCACCGCAAACACCTTTGGGACTTTTTTCGGTAATCTTACACGGCCCCATATTGCATATCCGGCAGCATGTTCCCGCTAAACCGAAGGCACAATGGGGTTTTTGCGCGTCAAACCTGTCAAATGCGGTGTCAATGCCCGCTTGGTCTAAATGCTGCAGCATATCGCGGACACCTTGATCAGGTGTTTGCCCGATAACTTGTTGCTTCGACGGAAAAGTCTTACGATACTCGGCTATACGGTCAAAGTTCATGTTTACCCCCTAAAAAACCATGTATAATGTTGTTTTCCATTACAAAAAAATCAGAATGTTAAACGTCAAATTCTCAGGTAATTCCTTTTTGAAAAAAAGAAAAGACCAAGAATCACCCTGCATAAGGGCAATTCCTTGGCCTTTAGTCTGTCTAATCAGCCTAGGTATTTATAATATATATGAAATCCAATAAAGATTTTTTTCTAGGCGTGTTGTTAGTAACGCTCCACCGCTGGCGCTTGACTTACGCTTATACTAACAACACGCCTGTAAATCTTTATTGGATACTATATAGATTAATAAGAAGATATCACAGGATTATCATTTTTGTCAATACAAAATCTAACCTGCCTCCGGCTGGGTTAAAAAATTAAAATACTCCTTATTTTCATCGAATCAGGCAATGAATTGGTATCGCCGCCATTTAGCCAGGCAATTGGCATATTGTCTGCACTGATATCAAGTTCATAGCGCATTTTGGTATCACGGGCAACAGCATACAGCGAATCAGTATATTCGATAGAACTCAGCGTCCCTGACCGTCTAAGGTCGCCCAAAGTGGCGCCCACACCGATACCGTTACCGGTTTTATAACGCTCGTCCGAAACACGGATCAGTGAGATAATTTTATCCTGGGCGTCTTTTCTCTGAGTATAAAAGACGGTAAGCGCCGGTTGCCCCTTATCTTGTTCATAAACTCTGAGTACCGGATGAATTCTGCCGCCAAAATATTCTTCGCCAGCACTAACAGCTTGTTTGCCAAACTGCTGGTATAGACTGTCAACCGGCTTACCAATAGCAACCTGGCCGGCCCAGCCCGTAACCAGCGCAAACTCACCTGCGGAAGCGGTAGCAGATGGAATTGTCCTGTCAGTCGCCGGTCGGTTACCAGCAGTGGGCATAGCTTTAACCACCTGCGGCGGTTGCTGGGCTTCGTTCGGCGCTTTTTCAGCCTTTTTTGCAGGCGGCGCTATTTTATCCAGCGCTTCTTTTAGTTCATCCACCCCGGCTTTGACAAGTACCTCAAGTACTTTACGGTCATTTTTGGTTTTGGCCATGGCAATTATGCTATTGCCGTTTATATCTTTCAGCCTGGGATCGGCCCCCTTCTGCAGTAATATGGCGGCCACATCAGCATGGCTGTTCCACACCGCTTTCATGAGCGCCGTCTGGCCTTCTTTGTCACGGACGTTACTATCTGCACCGTGATCCAACAAGAGCTTGGCAATAACCGTACGTCCATAAGCGGCAGCGGCATGAAGCGCAGTAAAACCATCATTTTCCCGATAGGCATCAGGAGCCATGCCCGCGCCTAAAAATAATAAAGTAATATCTTTTTCGCCCCGGCCGGCATATTTGACAAAATTATCAGCCGTCAGGGCTATCCTCATGCGGGCAAGCTGGTTTTCCGGCAAATTAGCGGCTTCAAACTTGGCCTTACTGTTGACGATTCCGTAATAAGCTCCCAAGCCGGCAACAACAGGTAATAAAACAACTGCAAAATAGATAAGGTGTTTAACCTCAACCTTAGCGGCAAGCCTTCCCATCATTGCCAACAGGTTACTAATAGCCCTGGAAAAATCAGGCTTAACAACTGCCGGTAAGTTGATCGCTTTAGTTTTATCAGTTAGCCCGGTAACCTTAGCTTTAATAACTGTCCACATATGTTAGCCAACTCCAATAGCAGTTTGGCAGTTATATATTCGCCGCAAAGGCATGTTTTTCCTTTTTTCGACATTGCAGGCAATAAATAAAAAATATAAAAATAACCCGTAAAATCCCCTACAAGGATTTACGGGTTATTTCCTATGATACACGGAAAAACTCATGCCAAATAACAACATCAAAAACACAGAAAAAACAAAAACATTTTCCTGCACTTACCTATACTAAACCTTGAGCCTTCATAGCTTCGGCAACCTTAACAAATCCGGCGATATTGGCGCCGATAACCAGGTTATCTTTATGCCCGTATTCTTCAGCCGCTTTACCGGCATTTTTATAAATATTAACCATAATGGTTTTGAGCTTTGCATCAACTTCTTCAAATGTCCACGAAAGTCGCATACTATTCTGGGACATTTCCAGAGCGGATGTCGCAACCCCTCCTGCGTTTGCCGCCTTGGCAGGTGCAAACAGAACACCGCTGTCGAGAAATACTTTTGTTCCTTCGAGAGTAGTGGGCATATTAGCCCCCTCGCCGACCGCCTTACAGCCATTCTTAACAAGGATTTTGGCGTCGTTTTCGCTAATTTCGTTTTGTGTTGCGCAGGGAAGCGCGATATCACACGGGATTGTCCAGATACCTTCCCAACCGTTATGATATTCGGCTGCCGGATGTACTTTAACGTATTCTGATATTCTTCCCCGTTCAACTTCCTTGATTTGCTTTACAATATCAAGTTTAATGCCGTTGGCGTCATAAACGTAGCCGTTGGAATCGCTCATGGCAACAACTTTGCCGCCAAGCTGCTGCACCTTTTCTGTAGCATAAATGGCTACATTTCCCGACCCGGACACAAGGACTGTCTTACCTGCCAAGGACATTCCTTTAGCCTTAAGCATTTCGTCGACAAAATACACAAGACCGTAGCCTGTGGCTTGTGTCCTTACTAGGCTTCCGCCGTAAGTTAAACCCTTTCCCGTCAATACTCCCGCTTCATAGGCGTTTTTGATTCTCTTAAACTGACCAAACATAAATCCTACTTCCCGTCCGCCAACGCCGATGTCCCCGGCGGGAACGTCGACATCCTGCCCGATATGCCTGTAGAGTTCGGTCATAAAGCTTTGACAGAACCGCATAACTTCAGCATCTGATTTACCCTTGGGATCAAAGTCCGAGCCGCCTTTGGCGCCGCCAATCGGAAGTCCGGTTAACGAATTCTTGAATACCTGTTCAAAACCTAAGAATTTAATTATGCCGATGTATACGGAAGGATGGAATCTAATCCCGCCTTTATACGGCCCGATTGCGCTGTTGAACTGTACCCTGAAGCCCCTGTTGACCTGTACCCTGCCAATATCGTCAACCCAGGGAACTCTAAATATAATTTGGCGCTCGGGTTCAACAATTCTTTCAACGATTCCAAGTTCGATGTATTCCGGATGCCGTTCAAGTACCGTAACCAATGACTCAAGAACCTCTTGGACAGCCTGATGAAATTCCGGTTCGTTCGCATTTCTTTTTACAACCCGCCGGTAGAGTTCCTCACAATACTTTTTTGCATTTGCAGTCATTTATTGGCCCCCTTAAGCGATATTTCAAATTATTAAGTATTATTGCGATAATTCTCAGACTACATACTCTTAAGGCTTGCGCATCATTTTCACCACCCTTATCTACTTGTATATGATGCCTTTGAAGCTCCTCCCATCAATCTTAACCAAAAACGGCTCATCCCGCCTAATAAGCATCACGTGCTCGGTCTGTTGCAAAACCGGTTGGCTGAGTAACCAATTCCAATCAATCCGGTCCTCAGATTCATTATTGTATTGTATGTGAAAATATCCCATATTGGTCGCCGTCAGATTATGAAAAAAGTGACTGCCGAGTGAAGGCTCCGGTTGAAGCTCCATTGTGTCGACTTCCACGATTATCTGCGTCTGAGACATTTGCGACCAGGCCAACGGTATGCCTAACCACCGGTCTGAAGTACCAACCCGTCCAAATCCAATAAGTATGCACCGGCGCCCTTCCTTATATAATACGTTGTTAAGTTCTCCAATTTCACAAGCTATTTGAACGCTGTCTTTCAATTCAAATGTCTTGGGATTTACAAAAATAATATCATGGATGTTCTGATAAAAACCGTTGCCGATCGTGCGATGGCTGGAACACAAAATCTCCTGCTGAACATCAAGGCTTACCTCGAAAGCTTCTCTTCCTACAACCATTGGCCTGATCTGTAAGAAATAGAACTCCTTAGGTTTATTTTTATCCTTCGGAATATTAACGGCAAATTCGATTTCGACATCGGCGCCAAAAGATTGTTTTCCCAATCTGAGTAAGTCTTTTATGATGTTTATCAATGGCAATCGATTGTATTTAAGAATTGGCGAAAAAGTCACCAATTTAGGTCCTTTTAGGGTTACATTGTCATAGATACAATTATTTTCGCTAGAGTATGTGCTTCCGATGTACTCTAGCGTGTTGTCTTTGTCAGCTCGAGAAATCGGTACTTTTTCGTAACTATAATTGTCATTGGCACATAGGGTAATGTCTGATGAAGCCGCAAGATTTATGGCATAAAAGGTATTTTGAGATTTTTTCAAGTAGTCTTCAGGGCTGGCATACAACAGATTCATTTTCGGATGGGCCGGTGAAAAACGGTATACCCGCTCACCCTCAACAATGGCTTTACCCAAGCCCAAAGCAAGACTGACTGTACCTTCTTCCGGTTTCATTGGATAATACGGATAAAAATTGTAGGATTGGGCCACTCCGGAAATAACCGGATAATAGAGATCTTCATAACGTTCTCCGACCAGTTCCTGGATCAAAACAGCCATCTTTTCCTCTTCAATACGAATATCGGCATTTTGAGCGTATTGCCGGGGCGATGCATAAAAAACCGATGCAAACACAAGTTTGACAGCATCGGACAGCTGTTTAAACCGGATTGCCGGGTCATTATGACTGTTGGGCACAACATAAGTCTTATAAATCCCGGCAAACGGCAGCACTCGCGAATCTTCAAGAATGCTCGATGAACGAACCGCCAGTGGACACTTTATGTATTCAATTAAAACATACAGATTTTTCTGAATAACGACAGGCAATTCAGCATCCAAAAATTTTCGGGCAATTTCTTCTTCGTCGTTTGTATTGGCAGTAAAATCATAAAGATTATTATTTTCGAGAAATTGTTCAAAAACTTCGCTGCAGATTACAAAAGAACGCGGAACCTTAACCTTGATGTCTTCATATTTATCTGCCAGATGAGCTTTGGTAATTAAGGAATTGATAAAGGCAATTCCTCTGGCTTTGCCGCCCAAAGAACCGCTCCCCAGTTTAATAAAAGCATTCTCAAGATTCTTTTGGGAAAGACTTTCAAAATCAAGAATTACGCCAGACTGGTATCTTTGGAAATACGCTTTCAGTACTTCAAGAATATAGGTCCTGATATCCGATATATTTAAAAAATCTGCTGCATCAATGTATCTCAGTTTTTCCGCAACCTCAAACTCAGTCCGGGCTCTGAACCACCTTGAGAAATGATTGTTAACTGCATGATAGTATAAGCTTTCATCAGGCAGATCCCGGATAATCCTTTCCAAATCCGTGATGTCAGTAGCCTCAGCAATGATTCTTCCATCCGGATATTTGAAGACAAATGAACCAAAGCCATAGTTTGTAAGAATGAAGGTGCGTAAGTCATGCAATAGATTGGGGGAATTTTTATCCAGGAAGTGCACATTAATCTCTTTAGCTTTAGCAGCGTTTTCCATTTCTTCTGACTGCAAGAGAAAAGGAAAATCAGTGATCATTTGTCTCACTGTCCGGGCCAGTTCTATGCCCGCAGACGGATTCATTTCGCCATCTTTAGGAAATTTCACATCAGAAATAACGCCAAGCAAACTATGGCGGTATTGCGTAATGATTTCCATGGCTTCTTCATAAGTTTCCGCGAGCAGTATCTTCGGTCTTAATCGAACCCGCAGGAGCCCATGGCTGATATTCATGGCATGAGTTACTAAGTATCGCGTCTGGGTTAAAATCTCGGTATATATGATCGGCAAAATTTGTGAGTAATAAACCGGCGAATCGTCGACAAGAAGGATGGCTTGAACACCTTGTTTGCTGTCAGCTTCGACATTATGCCGATCTTCAATATATTTAATAATAGCCAGCAAAATTTTACTGTCCCCAGACCAGTAGAATACCCTATTGATGCATGTATTTTTCCTTATCCTGGCAATCATCCCGGCAGTCAGCCGGTCATATGACAGCATGACAATAGGTATGTCGGGATATGAGTCTTTTAGCGCTTTCTCAAACTCAAATGAACTCATATCGCTAATACGGGACATAGTGATGATAAGATGGAAGGTTCTTGTCTGCAGTTCTGCAAACGCTTCCTCCAGACAGGTAACCCTGTGAATTCGGGGAATAATAGGAATACTCAAATCGGCGAACTGATTATATATCTGTTCTGATAACTGCCCGTCTTCCTCAAGAACAAAACCATCGTACGGCGTAGATACCAGAAGTATTTCAGTAACTCTGAATTTCATCAAATCGTGAACACTCGAAAACCGAGTCTTTAAATCAACAAACCGTTTCATAATCCTTTCCCTCCTTCTTTGGGTTCCCCTTGACCCGCTTAAAATGAATTCCCCATGACAATGGCAAAACTAAGTCCGCAGCCTGCTGGCCCAGATTATAAGCCGGCTGCCTTATTACAGTCAGTGGCGGCTCAACAATCGTCGCCCACTCATGGTCATCATAGCCGATAATCGCAAAATGGCAGCTTCGTCATAAGACAGAACCCTCTGATGCTCTTTTCCTTACCCCAAACGCTAAAACGGCACCACCTAAAGAAACAATTGCCATGACATAAAACACGTCTTCAAATGCTAATATGTTCGCCTGCTTCTCAATCATTTTGTACAAAATCATTTTAAAAGCCGCATACTGCTCAAAAGTTAAAAAACCTTGTCCGGTAAGCCAGCCGTGGGATGCTTCCACGATCATCGCGTTATCCATTCCGCGCGAACCCCAGAGGGTTTTCAGTAAATTATATATCTCCTGGGGTGCTCGGTTCACGGCGGAAAGGTATTCGTTTAAAAAAGCGTGGTGATGAGTGGCTCGATTTGTTAGTAATGTTTCAACAGAAGCAATCCCGACACTTCCGCCAATAATTTTGGCAAGGTTGAACAACGTACATTTGCTTTGCGCCGAACTTATCCCCCATTTTGCCTGTTAAAGGCAATGTCGTGCCATAAGGCAGGAGATAGAGAGACCCAGACAATCGAGTCCATATCATAGTTTAAAGCTGACATAATGTTCGTCAGCGCTATGTTGACACAGCTGCTTACATAAGCGGTCACTACTGTTCCCACACAGACAATTCCCAAGATGGCGTATTTCATGTCATAACCCTTCCTGCCACAATAAGACGACTGCCATCGTCTACACTGTAATTATTTAACATATATAGTATCCAATAAAGATTTACAGGCATGTTGTTAGTATAAGCGTAAGTCAAGCGCCAGCGGTGGAGCGTTACTAACAACACGCCCAGAAAAAAATCTTTATTAGATCGCATATATATGTCTAATACATCATTTATTACCGATATATACATTTTATGTATATATCAATAAAGCAACCCACTTTGCTTTTAATGCAAATGCCTAAACACCTTCTTAAGTGTTCAGGCATTTGTTACTTTACCCGCACTAGGGGTTTTCCGCTTTTCTTAGATTAAAAATGTTACCTTATGTATATGACACCAATGGCATGATACGCAACAAAAATCCGAAGCCTTAACCAAAAGACTTCGGATTTTATTGTTATTTAGCATTTTGATGCGCTTCTCCATTAGCTTTCGCCTCTTTAGCCATCGCTTCTTCTCCACGTCTAATAGCTTCTCTTACCATGGAGCCGACCTCACCTGTAGTAACATCGCTCCAGTCTCCATCCTCTACCTTTTCACCAAACCCGAGGTCATGGGCCAACTCATATTTCATCTTCTCAGACATTACGCCTTTACCCATAAATACACCTCCAGTAAAATGATTGACAATCCAAGAGTAATATTAACCAAACGGTAAAAATTATTCATTTATCTTTATGTGGCTAAATGCACCACTAGATAACGGCAAAACGCCGCCCTCTTTACCGATAAGGCAAATAACGGCGGCTTGTTATTAAACTACCTGTACGTTATATGCACGCATCCAGTGATCAGCCTGAATGAGATAAGCAAAGAGCTGAGGCCCGCCCATCAGTTGGCCGAACCAGGGAATATTCGAAGCAGATAAGTCTGTCTGGGCGATTTCCTTAAGTTTATTAATATCGAGCAGCGGCTTTAACGGGGATGTCGGATCGTTTAGGATAGCGAGCGCTTCATCAACAACTGCCTTAGTATAAGACGGATTATGAGTCTTAGGATACGGACTCTTTTTTCGCCAACGCACATCATCAGGTAAAATTCCCTCCAGGGCGTAACGTAACAGCCCTTTTTCCCGGTTTTGGTAGTTTTTCATGCCCCATGGGACATTCCACACATAATCGACAATGCGGTGGTCACAGAATGGTACCCGGACTTCAAGGCCAAATGCCATACTCATGCGGTCTTTGCGGTCCAGGAGCGTCGGCATAAACCGGGTGAGACTGAGGTAGAAAATCTCACGCATTCTCGCCGACCGCATTCCTTCACCAGGCAGACGCGGTACTTCGGCCAGGGCGTCGCTGTAGCGCTGGGCAACATATTCCGTGGGCTTAATTTTATCCTGAATTTCCGGCGTCAACCAGGGAACGCGGATTTCCGGATGCGGCGACCACGGAAAGGTCTTGGCATTAATCATGTCCTCACGGTGGAACCAGGGATACCCGCCGAATACTTCGTCAGCACATTCACCTGATAAGGCCACGGTAGCGCCCTTTTTTATTTCGCGGCAAAACAAGTATAACGATGTGTCAATATCGGCCATTCCCGGCAAATCACGGACGATAGCAGCAGATTTCAAGCTTCCTGCCAATTCCGGGGTATCTAGTAAAACATTATGATGATATGTTTCAAAATAACCTGATACCCTCGTGACCCAGGGGGCGTCAGGGTTGGGTTGAAAGCTATTGGCCTTAAAATACAAGTCATTGTCTACATAATCAACCGCGTAAGTATGTAGACTGCCCAAACCTGACTGCTTATAAGCCGTAGCTGCCAGCGCGGTAAGGGCGCTTGAATCAAGACCACCGGACAACAGTGTGCATATCGGTACATCAGATACTAACTGGCGTCTGGTAGTATCTTTTAAAAGTTCCCGCACTGTTTCCACGGTAGTGTCAAAATCGTCAACATGGGGTTTGGTCTCCAATGACCAGTATTGTCTGACAGATTTGCCCTGGCGGTTATAGGTCATGCAATAACCAGGCTTCAATTCTTTAACATCGCGGAATACTCCATGACCGGGTGTCCGGGCCGGGCCAATCATAAACACTTCTGCCACACCTTCGGCATCTATTTCCGGTTTAACCAACGGATTGGCCAATAAGGTTTTAAGCTCTGAACCAAAAATAAAACTACTGCCCCGTTCGGCGTAAAATAGCGGCTTAACGCCAATACGGTCACGGGCTAAAAATAAGCTTTGATTGGCTTCATCCCAAATACCGAATGCATATATGCCGTTAAACCTTTCAACACAGGCCGGTCCCCATTCTATAAAGGCTACCAACAGTACTTCGGTGTCGCAATGAGTGCTGAATGTATGACCACGGGCTTCAAGCTCCTGTCTGATTTCCGGGGTATTATAGAGTTCACCGTTATAAGTTATGACAAATTTTTGCTCGCCGCGAAACCTGATCATGGGCTGCGCACCGCCAACAGGGTCAATAACACTAAGGCGGCGGTGGCCTAAAGCGGCATGCGGCGTAATATACGCTCCTTGCGCATCCGGCCCCCGTGCAGCTAAAGTCTCAATCATCGCTGATAAGATATGGCTCTTTTCCGTCAAATTTTGCTCCCAGTCAATCCAACCGGTAATCCCGCACATCGATAAATCAACTCCCCTGAAAATATACGCCTGCCAGCGCTGGCCAGCAGGACTGGCTCGCTGCACAGGCGGCTTTGCCTCACGAGAATTACATGCTTATAGATATGCGTAATGGCAAACAATTGTCACAGTCTGATAAGAAAATATGTATTGTACAAGTAATCGACGGAAACGCTAACTTTAACACTACCTGATTTAATCTGGGAGGGATTATCGTGGATGATTATCACAACAACGGCCTTAATACTCATCGAAACGCCACCGGTGTGGAAGAACTCAAGATCAGAAATAGGCACGCCGCTGACAATTTAGTGGCAAAAATGCTGTGGGGGCATGAAGAGAATGTCAGCCTTCACGCCCGGGTTTCAGACAATGAATCCCTGGGCTTAAGCGATAATGTACATTAAAAACAGGCCATAGCGGCCTGTTTTTTATAAGGTGTGACTTCTGTCACATCGTAATGTTAGATAATTTGTTAGACTAAAATCAAAGATATACATGACAAGGAGGAAGTTCTTTATGGAAAAGCGATTTATCAAAAACATTGAATTCAGCAAAGCGTTGGATATGGCCGGTTTAGTAGATTATCAGCCCGGCAAAGTAGTAAGTCTGACACTATCACAAAACAAAACGGTCAGCATAACGTTGTTCGCCTTCGCTCAAGGCGAAGCTATAAGCCCTCACTCGGCTCCGGGTGATGCCATGGTTTACATTTTAGATGGTCGTGCTGAAATCACCATCGGCAATGAAAAAATTACAGCAACAACAGGTCAGGTAGTTGTCATGCCTGCCAACATTCCCCACGGCCTGGATGCCGTTGACAACTTCAAAATGCTGCTCGTACTTATTATGTAACTATAACTTTAAATCCACACCCAGTACGCCTTTTATGGCCCCGGCATCATCAGTTATCGGCAAAGAAATTGTCAAACAAGGCTGGTGTGATATAGCTGACACATATACCTTGGAAACGTAAAAATTGCCTTGTTTGGCCTGTTGAAACCACTCTCTGTTCAGCGCATTGGCAATCCCGGCCGGCGGCATCGAAACTACAAACTGCCCGTCCGGAACATTTGTCCAGGCGGCCTCCAGCTCAGAGTTCCGGGCTAAAAGGTCGTTTACAATTTCCTGATGTCCAAGGCCATCCATGGCAATCATTTTCGGATCCTTAACTACTTGCTCAAGTACGGTACGCAGCCTGGCAATTTTAGTGTCAAGTTCAGCTTGCTGCCGGTTAATATCAACAAGCACTATTTTTCCGGTAGTAGCCACCAGACTGTCAGCCACTTTGCTCAATATATCTCCCATACGACGGGTATCATTAAGATGCTTATCCTGCTGCTCAATTGATCCGGCTACTGCTGTCATATGACTGGCGGCTTCTTCGGCCATAACGGCAATTTTTCCTAAAAATTCGGCAGTCTTCTGGGTGGCCTCAAGTTGGTTTTGCCTGGCAGCGCTGGCTTCCGCCACTTTAGCTTCCACCTGAGAGCTGGCAGCTAAAATAGCCTGAAAACTGGCATCAGCTTCCTGCATTTCTCTAGTTCCGGCCTCAGCGGCGGCCACTCCCGACTCTGCAGCTTTTGCCGCCGCCAACACGCCATCATCAATTTCAGCTAATAGTTTATTAGCCGAATTCGCGGCCAGGGCGCTCGCATCAGACAGTTTTTGTATTTCTTGCGCCACAACGGCAAAGCCTCGTCCGTGCTCGCCGGCGCGAGCAGCTTCGATGCTGGCATTTAACGCTAAAAGATTGGTTTGGGCCGATATTCCCTGGATTGTTGCCAAAAAACTGTCAATATCTCTTGCCATTTGTGTCAAAGCTGTAATTCTTTCACCAACTTCGGTCGTAGCCTGACGAATTGCTTCCATAGCCGCCGTAACTTTGGCGGCAGCTTGATAGCCTTGCTCCGCAATATTTTTCGATTTGATGCTGTCCTGATAGATATCTCCGGCTACGGCTGCTATTGTTTGCGCAGCCGCGATAATTTCATCAGTCTGTTTGGCCGCATACTTAGTGGCTCCGGCAATATCTTTCGACAGCTTGTCAGCAACAGTAGCTTCCTGGCTCACTTTTTCCGCCAGGCCAACAGCCTGACCGATCACTTCATTAACTTGGTTTACAGCTGCCGAAACCTGGCTTGACGATACCTGTGTCTCACGGGCAAAAGTACGAACCATGTCAGCCAACGCGGCGATATTATCCGCTAACGGCCGAAGCTCGGCAGAGTATTCAGCCGCATTGATCATAGCAGACATATCCCCGGCCAGGTACTGAGCTGTCAACTTACCCAGTTTATCAAGCTCTTTATTTTTTCTGAACCACAATGCCATAGTTCCCCACTCCCTATCTGCTCATCAATCACCGCATTCAATTCCTTAAGTTTCCAATAAGATTAATAAATATATAGTATTACAAAATACTATACCAGGCAAGCCCAAAATAAAAGCCAGGCATATAGCTTCCGGAAAAGTCATAGAAGTTACATACTTGGCATACATTCATTTACTAAGTATTAAGCTATACGTACTTTTCACGATTTTTCATCAAATTGATCTGCAATAATAGCTGCTTAAACGCATAAACCACCAGGATGAGCAAGACCCGTACATATTATTCGGATATTTAGACAAAATCCCGCATTATTTCCCAGGAAATAATGCGGGATTTTTGCTTATTGAGACAAGACTTCAGCCAGCCGGTACAATTCCCGGTCAATTTCTTTCTTATTGCCGACAGCATCGGCAATAGCGATTTCGACACATTGGTTATTCCGGTAACCAATCATAACATCGGTTTTACCATCCAGCAATGCTGTGACAGCCGTCTCGGCCAGCCGGCTGGCCAGTAGACGGTCAGATACCGTAGGAGCACCGCCCCGCTGGATGTGGCCAAGCACCGATACTCTCGTTTCCAGGCCGGTCCTGGAGCGGATGTACTGGCCAAGGTCAATACCGCTGCCTGCGCCTTCAGCCACAACCACAATACTGTATTGCTTGCCTTTGGCCCGCGATTCCAGCAGTTGTTTACAAATATCTTCCTGTGAGAATGGCTGTTCGGGAATAAGAATAATTTCGGCACCGCCGGCCAAACCGGCAGTGAGCGCGATCCAGCCGCAATTACGGCCCATTACCTCTACCAGCATCACCCGCCCGTGAGCTGATGCCGTATCCCGCAATTTATTAATAGCGTCAAGAACAGTATTTACTGCGGTATCAAAGCCAATAGTATAGTCGGTACCCCAGATATCATTGTCGATAGTGCCGGGCAGCCCGACAATTTTAATGCCCAGTTCGCCAAGCAGTCTAGCCCCGGTAAGCGAGCCGTCGCCGCCAATTACTATCAGACCTTCAATACCCCGGGCTTCCAAATTAGCGACTGCCTTCTGGCGACCGTTCAATGTTTTAAATTCCTCACTGCGGGCCGTCCCCAAAAAAGTGCCACCCTTTTGAATAATATCCCCTACCGACCGGGAGTCCAAAATAGTCATATCACCGGCAATCATTCCGGCGTAACCGTTTCTAATCCCCCAGACTTCCACACCTTGCGCCAAGGCCACCCGGACTACCGCCCGGATGGCTGCATTCATTCCCGGACAATCGCCACCACTTGTTATTACAGCAATCTTTTTCACATTACCCCTGCCTTTCGCAACTCAAAAATCGGTGTATAAAATCTGCTAATTTAAATTCGGCAAGTATATCCAATTGCCTGCTAATCACACAAAAAAATGAGAAAAATATCCTGAAGGCAATTAACTATCAGACCCAGTAGGCCTGCGAAGGCGTGCGAATCAACCTGGTTATGGGCGATACCATAGCTTCATTAATACCAGTAACCAGTAATACCCGACTCATAGCTACGATGATCAAGATAATCAAAATAGTACCCAGTAATAGCATAAATATGTAGTATCCAATAAAGATGTACAGGCGTGTTGTTAGTATAAGCGTAAGTCAAGCGCCAGCGGTGGAGCGTTACTAACAACACGCCTAGAAAAAAATCTTTATTGGATTTCATATAAAACTGTTAAAAATGCTGCTAACAGCCTGATAGATCGAACCTTTAACCATCAGACCGATAATAAAAATTCCAACGAGGCATACCAGTGATGTATCCCGCCGCATTACCATTACAGCTAATATAACAAAAATAAATATTAAATATACGTAGTGCAGCGCAGTCAGTTCAACCCCCATATTTATCCCCCCATCTTCCAGTTTTTACTAAAGATATGGCAAACATTTCCGCCAATGCTTACAACATCCTTAAGACCAAATAGTCTACAACACCACAGTAACTGTGGTGTTGTATGCATTTTTAGACTCAGTTTCGCATATTTATTTTTCAACAGGCTTGGTGTGAAATGGGGAATGACAATGTTTCTTATATATGCTCTGGCCGGTGTTTTTTGCCTGGGACTGGCGCCATTATTTGGAAAAACAATATTGAACAGCGTAAACCCAACTACCGCCTTTGTCCTGCGTACCATGATTGCCGCTATTATAATCGCCGCATGGTTTTTGAGTGCTAAAGGCTATAACGAACTCTTAAAAGTCCCGGCATCACTCTGGTTAATTATTACCATGGAAGCTGTACTGGCAGCTCTGATCGGCGATTTAGCTTATTTTTATGCCTTAAAAGACGGCAATATTAACGAAGTCGCGCTTATCATGTCTTGCGCTCCACTTATAACAGTAATTCTAAGCTATTTTGTGCTCCATGAAATCGTGACCACTACCCAGATTGTTGGTGCTTTTTTCATCACCCTTGGCTTGGTTTTGGTCAGCCTGCAATAGTAAAGAGATGAGCCCTCTACTCAATAGTTGAGCAGAGGGCTCATCTCTTTTTAAAATTAAGCTACATCTTAGATGTTCTCTTCAAAAACCTGCTTACGGTCAAAATTTTCCAGACGCAGATAATATTCAGCCGCATCCAATAGGGCTTGAAGTGGTGTTAATCCAATAATTTCACTGCCGATTACGTTAACACCATACCGCTCAGCTTCAAATTTTACCGTTTCAAACACCCGGTGGAGAGGAGTACCGGTATAATCAACCATATTGATAGATACTTGGGCAATATTTCTATCTTCAAGCATAACTCCCATAGCTCTCACATACTTGTATCCGCCTTTAACTTCCCGGATGGCATTGGCTATCTTTTTGGCAATACTTACATCACTGGTACTCAGATTAATATTATAGGCTATAAGAAACTGTCTGGCCCCAACTACCGTCGCTCCTGCTGTCGGGTGCATCTTAGCCGGTCCAAAATCAGGATGACGTTCCGGCTTGGTAATCTCATGCTTAAGTCCCTCGTACTCTCCTTTTCGCACATCAGGAAGTCTTTTTCTGGCTGGAGTTTTTGCTGCTTCTTCGTACAAATAAACCGGAATATTAAGTTTTTGCGCGATTTCCTCACCAAGCTCATTTGCCAGTTGCACGCATTCTTCCATAGTAACATTTTTGACCGGTATAAACGGGATAACATCAGTGGCGCCGATACGGGGGTGCTCTCCCTTGTGCTGTTCCATATCAATGAGTTCACTGGCTTTAGCGCAGGCATTAAACGCTGCTTGCTTAACCGGCTGAGGTTCACCAACAAAGGTAACCACAACCCGGTTATGACTGGCATCCGGTTTAACGCCAAGCAAAGTAACCCCCGCTACTTTGGTAACCTCGGCAACAATACTGTCAATAACCTCCTGGCGGCGGCCCTCACTGAAATTAGGTACACATTCGACAATTTTTTCTGCTGCAATATCCATTTACATATCTCCTCTCCGTATTAGCCAATAACCCGGCCCGCAGTTGCCAGCAAGGTTTCGTGAAGCACGGCATCTTCTTTGATGATTTGCTCAACCTTGGCCTTTGCATCTTCCACAAAAGCCAGGTCTTTAATACTACCTAAATTAATCTTAACATTATACAAAGCCCCATATATGCCGGCGTGGGCCATAAGCCCGGCAACAGCAGCATCACTGGCAGCATTGGTGTTGCCGATAGCCAGCACTCTGGCGGCTAACGTTAACACTTCCAAACAGCAACCGGCAACATTAAGCGGCAAAACAGCCGCATTTTTCATAGCCGTTTGAATGGCAGCCGACCGGGCGGCCTTGTCCTCATCAGTAGCCTTGGGCAGCTTGTAAGCGGCCATCACCTTATTAAATGTTTCAGTATCTTCATCCACATACTTAGCAAGAGACCCTGACAGTTCGTCAGCCCGGGCAAGAATGCCTTGTATTTCGTTTTGTACCCCGGCATATTTATTGTTATCAACAGTTAACCGGCAAACCATAGCTGTCAAAGCCCCGCCAAGCGCACCCGCCAGTGCGGCAATGCTGCCGCCGCCGGGCGCCGGCGAATTAGAAGCCAATTCTGTTAAAAAATCATTGACTTTCATCTGCATTAACATTAAAACATCACCCTGCTGTTATATTAATATCTATCTGTTACTATTATTTTGACCAGACAACCTTACCCTTCTTAATTACTGTTTCTACAATACTTACGCCGATATGATAGGGAAGATAGAGATGCGACGGATGCTCCAGAATAATAATGTCAGCCTGCTTGCCGCTTTCGATACTCCCGATTTTGTCGGCTTTATCAACTGCAGCAGCGGCATTGATGGTCAACGCTGAAATTGTTTCTGCCGGTGTAAGACCCATATATAATGTAGCAAGAGCAATAATCAGCGGAATGGACCCGGTAAAACAACTTCCCGGGTTAAAGTCACTGGCCAAAGCTACCGGCACACCACTGTCAATCATTACCCGTCCCCGGGCATAGGGTTCTTTGAGACTAAAGGCTGTAGCCGGCAATAAAGTGGCAACTACCTTGGTTTCGGCCATTTTCCTGATTCCTTCATCCGAAACATGAAGCAGATGGTCTGCCGATACCGCAGCCAGCTCAGCAGCAAGCTCGGCGCCACCGAGTTGAACGATCTCATCAGCGTGAAGCTTGCTTTTCATTCCTAATTTGCTTGCTGCCAATAGCAGTCGGCGGGACTCGTCAACTGAAAATACTCCCTTTTCGCAAAATACATCACAAAATTCGGCCAGCTTCCGTTCTGCCACCACAGGAAGCACTTCATTAATGAGGAAGTCGATAAATTCCCCGCTGCGTCCCTGGTATTCCTGCGGCACAGCATGAGCCCCCATAAAAGTAGTAACAATCTCTACCGCCTGCTCCCCTTGCAGCTCGGCCATAACTTCTAGTTGTTTGATTTCAGTGTCTAAGTCCAGACCATAGCCACTCTTTCCTTCAACAGTGGTAACACCTAAAGCCAGCATGGAATCAAGCCGTTTTCTCGCTAATTCTTTTAATTCCTGCTTGGAGGCAAGCCGTGTGTCGCGAACAGTATTAACAATACCGCCGCCCCGCTCCATAATCTCCATGTAGGTATCGCCTCTAAGCCGCCATGAAAATTCTTCAGCCCGGTAACCGCCAAAAACAAAATGGGTGTGTGAGTCGACAAAGCCAGGCAGTACACACTTACCCGCGGCGTCTATCTCCTTGTCTACCGGCCCTGTTATTGCTGACAATAATTCAGCGGTGGCGCCAACCTTTGTTATAATCCCGTCTTCTACTAAAACGGCACCATCATGAATAATGCCAAGGTCGTTCATAGCTGCACCGGTTTTAGGGGCAGACCCGCTACAAGTAACCAATTCAGCGGCATTTTTAATCAGTAACGTTTCTCCCAAGTTACTATCACCTTATCTTTCACTGCAAATCTATTTCACTTATGAGAACTTTTACTCTGTTATCATTCTCCAAGATACGCTTTTATGACTTCAGCGTTATTGCGCAAGTTTTCGCTGGTATCTTCCATAGTAATTTTCCCGGTTTTTAATATATACCCCCGGTCGGCTACCTTAAGTGCTTTGTTAGCGTTTTGTTCTACCATCAAAACGGTTATCCCTTCGCTGTTTAGTCTTTTGACAATACTAAGCGAATGATTCACAAGAATCGGCATCAATCCCATGGAAATTTCATCAATCAGTAACAGTTTCGGATTCAGCATTAAGGCTCTGGCTATCGCTAACATCTGCTGTTCGCCGCCGCTCATAGTCTTGGCCAACTGATTTTTCCGTTCTTTAAGCCGTGGAAACAGGTCATAGGATTTTTCAATATTAGCGGTGACAACTTTGTTGTCAGTTACCCGGTATGCCCCCATCTTCAGGTTCTCTTCCACCGTAAGGTCGGGGAACACTCTTCGTCCTTCGGGAACATAACCTACACCAATCCCGGCCCGGTCCCAGGGCGGCAGGCCGGTTATATCTGTTCCGTTGAAAATAATCCGGCCTGTCTTGGGTTTTACTAATCCCATGATGGTTTTCATAATCGTGCTTTTACCGGCACCGTTGGCTCCCAGTATTGTAACAAACTCACCAGGCCGGACGTCGATAGACACATGGAAAAGAGCTTGCGATTGGCCGTAAAAAGTATCAATGTTTTCCAGTTTAAGCACAGTCATCGTCCTTCCCCAGATAGGCTTCAATTACGTAGGGATTGCTTTGTATATCCTGAGGTAAGCCTTCCGCGATTTTAGTGCCGTAACTTACCACAACCACCCGGTCACTCACCGTCATGGCGATAGACATATTATGCTCGACCAGCATGATCGTAGTACCCTGGGCTTTAAGCTGATTAATGATACCGATAAATTCTTCTTCAGCATTATTGCTTAATCCGGCACAAGGCTCATCCAGCAAAATAAGCACAGGGTCCAAAGCTAACGCTCGCGCTATCTCCAATCGACGCATGTAGCCGAGACTGAGATCACCGGCGCGTTTATCCCGCTGGGATAAAATGCCTACACGTTCAAGCAGCATTTCCGCCTTTTCGACATTGGCCCTAGTCCGGCTGCGGCCAAAAATGCTCGTAAGTTTGCTATATTGCTCTAAGCCCATGGCCATAATGATATTATCAAGCACCGTCAAATCTTTGCAGGGGTGGGAAATTTGAAAGGTACGGGCAACCCTCATCCTGGCAATTTCATGTGGCTTGAGTCCTTGTATTTCCTGTCCGTTGAGCACAATCTTGCCATCTGTGGGCGCATACACTCCGCAAACGGTATTAAATAGCGTGGACTTTCCCGCTCCGTTTGGGCCGATTACTGCCAGAGTTTCCCCCTTATATACATCAAAGCTGACATCATTAACGGCCTTTAAACCACCAAAGTATTTTTTCAAATTTTTTATCTGGAGGAGTTTCTCTCTGTTATTTTCCATGGTCTGTCATCCTCCCGTCCTTGCCCTGGCCCATGCAAGCATCCGTTTTGGTAAAACACAGTGCTATCTTTCTCCATAAATAGCTGTTTTCTCCTAGCAGTCCCTGTGGTTGGAACCGCATCATCAACACTAATAACCCGCCGTAGAGAAGCATACGGTAGTCAGATATAAACCGGAATACTTCCGGCATGAGACCCAGGAGAATTGCTCCCACAACCGCCCCTCTGATTGTTCCCATGCCCCCGATAACAATCATGGATAAGATGGAAATCGAAGTAACGAAAGCAAAATCAGTAGAGTAAATAAAACCCATATAGTGGGCATAAATTGCTCCCGTACAGCCGGCGATCGTTGTACCGATAGTAAAGGCAACAACTTTAAATTTATTCACGTCAATACCCAGAGATGCGGCGGCTTCTTCGTTATTGCGAATACCGCTGAGTGCTAACCCCAGCCAGGAACTCTGTATTTTCATACATAAAAAACATACCAGGACAATAAGCACGCTAACCAATATGAAAAATCCCGAATTCCCCAATTCACTGCCAAACAAAGTCGGCTTATTGACAGCCAAACCGTACGATGACCCTAAATACGGGGTGTAGTGAAAGATAGCTACAGCTACAAAATTTACTCCGATCGTTGTTACTGCCAGGAAATCGTCCCGCACACGCAAACTTATGAGGCCCAAGAGCACTCCTACTATTCCGGCGACAATGCCTGCCACCGGCAAAGCCAGCCAAAAGCTCAGGTCCATTTTGGATGTCATCACTGCCGCTATATAGGCGCCAATGCCAAAGAAGGCGGCGTGTCCCATCGATGGTTGGCCGGCATAGCCTGTAATTACATTCAGGCTAAGTGCTAGCAGGATAAAAATTCCAATATTTATACCTACAACTAACTCGTACATGCCAACACCCTTCTCCTATATTTTAGGCCTTCTTGCTCATTAGCCCTTCCGGTTTGACCAACAGTATAATAATAAGGGCCACAAAAGCAATGGCGTCGCGAGGTAAGAAAAATCCAATATATCCGGCTACCAATGTCTCTACCAGACCAATCAATAGCGCGGCTACCACCGTTCCCACCGGGCTGCCTAGTCCCCCTAAAACAATTAAAGCCAGCATTTTATAAGCCGGGACATCGCCCATTGTTGGAAACACCGAGTTGTACAGCATACCAACCATGATTCCTGCGGCAGCCGCGAAGGAATAGCCCAGAAAAAAGTTTAAGGCCACAACTTTATTAATGTTGACCCCCATGGCTTTTGCTATCTCCAAATCCTGAGCAGTGGCCCGCCAAGCCAGGCCAATTCGCGTCCGGGTAAGAACATACCATAAAAACACCAGAAAAACAGCAGCCAAAACGATAATTAAAATCCATGTCGGATGCACCGCCAGTCCTTCGGTTTTTACACCTTCAAACGGCAGCTGCACCGTAAATTCTCTGATGCGAGGTCCGGCGACCAGCCGTAAAAGGTCTTGAATGAAGATGAACAGGCCAATACTGGCAATGAGGGGAACAATGGGCGGACGATTGAGCATGGGTATGTAGAGAAGCTTCTGAACTGCGGTGCCGAAAAAGCCGGTCAATAAAATCGCTCCGATAAACGCAATAACAATATTATCAGTAGCCATATACAGAAACAGTCCGGCGTAAGCTCCGATTGCATATGCTCCTGCACTTGCCAAGTCAAGTATCCGGAGTATACCGTACACCATTGCGGCTCCCATTGCCGTTAAGGCATAAACACCGCCGATAACCACGCCGTTTAAGAGTTGCTGCACAATCATACTTCCAGTACTCCTTTTCGAATTTTACATAATTTACTTGGTTTGCATTAAACGGGATAGAGGCATGCCCTATCCCGTTTTTTCTTTAACAACGCCTATTCACTAGGAGGAGTTATAATGTCGTCGTCGGTAATCTCACCAAAGTAATGGAATTCACCATCTTTGACGATTTGTACCTGTACCGCCTTCTTTACTTCCCCTATTTTGTTATAGCCCTTAATCAGCCCGGTTACCGCTTCAAAGTCCTTAAGTTCCGACAGACCCTGGCGGATTTTATCCGGTTCGGTTCCCTTAGTCTTCATAACATTGGCCAGCACCATAAAAGCATCATAGGTAGAAGCAGCTACCATATCCGGCTTATGACCAAACTTTTGGTTGTAGCCTTGAATGAAATCCTGTACGATTTTGCGGTCGCTGTCCCGGTTCATATTGGTTGTAATAATTACGCCGTTAGCTGCGTCCTTGGCAACACCTAAGAATTGTACAGTGGAGTCGGCGCCTTCTGTACCAAGGAACTTAGCCGTAATACCAAGTTCTTTTGCTTGGCGTACAATCTGTGAGCACTCAGGCGCGTACCCGGGAATATAAATCAAATCCGGATTGAGTTGTTTAATTTTGGTCAGTACGGGAGTAAATTCTTTTTCACCGGTTGAGAAGGAGTCAACAGAAACGATTTGGGCACCTAACTGTTCGGCTTTTTCCCTAAATCCGGCAGCCAATGTTTTGCCAAAGTCAATATCGACCATTAAAATAGCTATTTTCTTAGCTTTGAGCAAGTCAACAGCTACTTTTGCACCAGCCTTGCCCTGGACCGACCCTACGAAGGACTGCCGGAACATGTAGTTACCGGTCTTGGTAATATCAGGGTGTAAGGCGTAGGCGGAAATCATCGGGATCTTGGCGTCCTGATAAATCTTGGCCGCTGCGCGGGTAGTACCGCTGTATGAGCCGCTGACAACCGCAACAACGCCGTCTTTGGTGGTAAGTTTCTGAGCAATGCTTACCGCCTGCTTACTGTCAAGGGCATCGTCATAATTCACCAGTTCTACCTTGCGGCCATTGATGCCGCCATCACTATTAATTTTTTCCACCGCCAGTTTTGCGGCGTTTAACACACTTTCGCCATCGGCGGCCGCCGGACCGGTAACAGGAGCAAAGAAGCCAATTTTTACAGGCCCCTTGTTGTCTGCCTGGGCACTTTGTCCGCCGCCGCACCCGGTTACCAGTACCGCGAGGCTTACTAGCAGTGCTAACAGGGAAACTAATTGTCTGATTTTCACTGGGATTCCTCCTTTGCATAAATTGATTTACAATGCTGTAATTATTATCCAAAACTATTTTTATACCTCTGTACACTTTTGCCCAAATTAGCACACTCATGCTCAATATTCCAAATGATCTGTCAAAACAAACAGAGGCTCCGGGCAGGTCGCAAGGTACCTGGTCTAAGCCTCTGTAATGCAGAATATTTTACTTGTTTTGCCCCGCCGGTACTGTAAGGGACTTTTACCGGTGGCTACTCTAAACACACGGCTAAAATAGTTTGGATCTTGATACCCTACTTTCGCGGCAATCTCTGCTACACCCTTATCAGTAGTCAACAACAAAGCCTGAGCCTTTTTTATACGGACATTCTTCAGATAATCGGTAAAACTCATACCGACCAATTCCGTGAAAGCTCTGCTAAAATACGATGAACTAAGATATTCCCTTCTGGCTAAATCCTCTAAAGATATGTCGCGATAATAATTTTCCATAATATATTGCTTGGCATGAGTCACCGCCCGCACGACTGCTGCTTGCTGCTTAGACTGCAGTAAAGCGCACATTTCATTGACAATAGCTGCCAGCCATGTCCTAATTTCTGATAACGTAGTAATTCCGGCAATTTCATCACCGGATCTGATTTTTATCTCCAGCAATATTTCAGGTTCGGCGCCCAATTCCATGGCAACCCGGGAGACAACCGTCAACATCTCCAGCACTCTGACTTTTAATACATCAGGATGAACAAGCCGGCTTCGGCCAATGGTATCCAGCATGTCATTAATTACTGCGGTGGTCTGCTGCCATTCGCCTTTGCGGATACTTTCCAGCAAAGTTGTCTCATATTGGATAAACATTCGCTGGCTCTCATGATCGCACCAGGAAATATCATTATAATGGACAATGGCTCCATTTCCCTGATAAAATTTAAATTTCAGCGCCGCACAGGCTTCAGCATAGGACTTCCGGATTTGTTTAAAATCATAGCCCCGCCCGATTCCCACGCTGATACTATAGTTTAGATCCTTAGATATATAAGCTTTTATATGCCGCCCATACCGCTTGGCCGGAACTTTAAAATCTACTTGATCATGTAATTCTACAGGCAATAGCAGCGCCACATCCCGCTCCCCGGCGGTAATTGCGAAAATGTTCTCTTGACCAAACACAGTTATGATTCCGTCAACATCCTGTTCAATCATTTGAACAATCCGGCTATAAATCTCTTTTTGCCGGGTCTCAAGCATGGCTTTATCAAAACAAGCTCCTTCATCAGTATCAGCTTGAAGCAGCATAACCATCGTGGGTAGTAATTGTATATTGAATACAGTTAGATATTTCTCAATCTCACCCACAGTATTGCCAAAAATAGTTTCAAACGCGAATTCGCGGCGAATGGCTTCCCTAATTAACTGCCAGTGCTTATTAGAAATAATGTTTTTATTTAAGCTCCACAATTCACCGTCGCTCATGTGCATTACCTACAGCTTTGCTTAGTTTTAGCTTTATTAAATATTCATATTTTGCCGTCAATTAAGATTTTTCCTTCTGGAAAAAACACTTAAGCATAATTATTATCACAATATTTGATCTTCACCAAAAATAAAAAGCCTAAAGACCCCGTGGTCTTTAAGCCTCATTGCCCGAACTCCAAAGTTATTGCCAGTATATCATATTATTTTGGCATCTTCCAGTAAATATCTTTCTGAAACAAACATCGACGTTTAAGAATTTTTCTTATCCCCGGACACTATACGCGAATACGCCGCTTCAGCAACCTCAGTAGCTTCATCATCAACCGCCGATTTAACGCGGGCGGTCAGCAGCCTTGCCAGTACATTCCTGAACGGCAGCCGTTCATCATCTTTAAAAATTTTCACGGCTGTAGCCAGACAAGAGGGCGGTACTAACCCCCAGGAATGCTCCAGCAGGATATTTTTGACACTAATTAGCCGTATCATTAACAGGTCCCTTTGCTGTTTGGTTAGACTCGCTAATTGCCCCAATAACTCGTCCTCTATTTCTGAATCAAAGCGCAAATCCCGGATTCTTCGTTCAAGCGAACCTTGAGTGTGAGAGGTCATCTCGCATTCCAGACGCAATGACTGCTTAACTGATTGACTGACCGCATTAGCAATCATCTCACCAAGCTTGGAATGGGTTCCGGCATCTGATAAAGACGGCGCAATAAGCTCGGTAACAATAATTGCGCCGTCTGTGCCAGTACCGGTTGCCGGATAAAAACCGCCCTTGCTTAAAATATTAAGTTCCTGCAAAGCGGCTGTCTTAGCTTCTGTAACAGTGACCAGCGCCTTGGCCATAGCGCCGCGGTTCATCCGGGCATTCACAAAAACAATGGTGTTGATCGTTCCACCTACAGGGTGGTATCGGTCCTCTTCCTCATAATAGCTGGCCGGTTCGCCGGCCCTGGCCGCATTAACTTCGACACCGGCGGTAGTCACGGCTTCCACTATTAGATGGCCGCATTGCTCCCGGCTTAGGGCCATACTGCTCATGCGGGCAGTTGTCAGCAGCCCGGTCGCACGGTCAGCCTCAAAACCAAGGGAACCGGCGACCTGCTCCAGATATCCGGCTTGGCTGCCTCCCGGCAGGTCCCGCTCAGTCTCTACAAACATGGTTAAGCGATGGTTAAACACTCCGTCGGCTACTATAAACCCGCCGTTATACTGGGAGGTACTCAAAACAAGCTTCGGTTGAGGAAAAAAACAGCAAATACTGGAATCACTGACATGTACTTGGCATCCATTATGAAGAAACCTGGTATCATCCACGTTATTCATTAACCTCCCGCGGCTTACTCTCCCATATCATAATCAGGTTGAAGAAACAGGCCCTTCGCATCCCGGTGCAGCTTAAAATCAACGCCATACATGCCCCGCAGTATATCAACCGATAAAACATCACCGGTTCTTCCGTAAGCAATCATTTTACCGTTATTCAATAGCGCCAGATGAGTACTGAAGTGCACGGCCAAATTTATATCATGAATGACCGCCAAAACCGCAAGCCGTCTGTCATTTACCAGCCGTTTAACCAACCGGAGAACTTCGATCTGGTTTCTTATATCAAGATGGGAAGTGGGTTCATCAAGCAGCAGGATTTTGGGGCACTGCGCCAACGCCCGGGCAATTGTTACCTTTTGCCGTTCCCCCTGACTTAGCCTGTTGAAATTGATATCCCGTTTTTCCCACATCCCCACCTGCAACAGTGCTTGCTCAATAATATCACGGTCTTCCTGCGTCTCACCGGTGAACCGCGCGCTATGGGGATACCTGCCCATAGCAACTGTTTCGCGCACAGTATAATCGAAGCCCTGTTCATTCTGACCGGCCACGGCAACCACCTTAGCCAGATCACGGCGTGAATAACAAGTAATGTCACAGCCGCATAATGATATTGCTCCCTTGATCGGCGGCAACACACCGGCCAGACACCTTATAAGCGTGGTCTTGCCTGTTCCGTTGGGAGCCACCACACTGAGAAACTGACCTGGGCACAGAGATAAATTTATACCTTCCATAACAACCGCCTGGTTATAACCGGCTGTCAGCATATTTACCTTTAACAGTGGAGAGTCCGCATAAATCATCCTTGATTTCTCCCTTTAAGGTAGAGTAAGTAGAGGAAAAACGGGCTGCCAAACATAGCAGTAACAACTCCGACCGGAATTTGCGACAATGCCGGGGTCATCCGGGTTATACCATCGGCCCACAGCAGAAAAATAGCGCCCCACACGGCACATAGCGGCAGCAACACCCTGTGTCCCGGCCCGCAAATTTTCCGGATAATATGCGGCACAATCAACCCGATAAAACCGATCACACCGGTCACAGATACCACGACACTGGTAATCAGTGCCGTACCTAGCAACACGGTGATTCTCACCCGCGCAATGTCAACCCCCAGAAACTGGGCGTTCTCATCGCCGGTAGTAATGATATCCAAATCCCTGGCGTGGATGAATATAAATATCAGACCTATGACGACAGCAAGCGTTACCGGATACAAAGTCTCCGGCGGGTTGGCCAGACTGCCCATGAGCCAGAATAATATTTCAGTGACTTGTCTGGTATTGAGAGCCATAATGGCGCATAACAAGGCATTCAGCAATGAGCCAAACGCCACTCCGGCCAAAAGCAGCCTGTTGCTGTCTATAGAGGAGGCTCTGCTGCCCACTTGCCCCAGACAGTAAACCAAAAACATAGTAATCACGCCGCCAGCGAAAGCAAAGATGCTAACGTACGCAGATTGCTGTACAACGATGGCAATGGCCGCGCCAAGTGCGGCTCCCGATGACACGCCCAGTATAAAGGGGTCTCCTAACGGATTGTTGAACATGGCCTGATAGCATGCGCCTGAAACTGCCAGGCTACTCCCGGTTACTACGGCTAACGCTATTCTGGGCCAGCGGATATCATAGAGAATCGTACCGTATGCCGGATTTACACCTTCGGCGAACTTCATGCCCACAACCCCTTCCACCAGCGTTTTAGCCATGTCGGACAGACTAATCGCTGCCGTCCCTACTGTCAGCATCAGGAACATACTCAAGCTTAAGCAAGCCAAAGACAGTGCGGTAAGAACCATTTTTTTATTGTATACGGCTATTATAGTCATGGTAAGTCAATCCCTGATTTTTTTTAGATTCTTGTCTGATAATATCGGCAATTTGTTCTAAAGCAATGAAACTGCGCGGCCCGGGACGGTCCATATAGTCGTCAGATATATAATATACCCTGTTTTCCCTAATCGCCCGGATGTTTTCCTGTTCAAACCTGGAAAACATCCGTTTTCTCTGTGTACCGCCGTGACGGGCTACGATATATATATCAGGGTCATACGCATACAGCGTTTCGTTATCACACACGGCATAATAGGCTGCTTTTGCAGCTGCAACATTTCGTCCCCCCGCTTGGGTAATGATATCATTGATGTAAGATGTTCCACCCACGGTAAGTAACGGCTTATCCCATATTTCTACAAAAATTTTTTTTGAAGTTTCACTTGCCGAGTTTCTAACCTTAACAAGTATCTGTTCCATTCCGGCAATAAGTGATTCTCCGTTTTCCTGTTCATGAATGAAGGACGCGATAAGCCGGATGGATTTCAAAACATCTTCAATACTGCGTGGCTCTATCGCTACCACCTGAATTCCGGCATTCTCCAGCGCCCGGATGGCGCCGGTGTGAAACTCGCCTCCGGTAAAAACGATATCAGGCCGCAGGAGTATGATCTTCTCAATGTCAGGTTTTTCAAAACTCCCGACCTTAGTGATCTTTTTAGCTTCTTCAGGATAGTCACAATAAGTAGTCACACCCACCAGGCGGTTCCCAGCCCCCAAGGCAAAAATAATCTCTGTATTGCCAGGTGACAGCGATATAATGCGTTGCGGGCGTATTACCGGCGGCGCCACCTCCCGCCCCAAAAAGTCTTTTACCCAGCCACTCCTGTCAGCGTATTCGCTTACTTTCGACTGTGGAACAATCACCGCCATAAAGACTAGTACACAAATGATAAGAGTAGTAAATGCAAAATATGATCTATTCACCATCAAACACCTGCTGCTGATAAAAATAAACCTCCCATAGCTTGGGAGGTTTATTTTTTGTATAAGCCGCAAGGAAATAATTCCGGCTGATAAGCCCCTCCCCATCGCTCGTGGGTCAAACGGTGACTGTCGGTTAGGCAGTTCTCCTGGCTCTGGATCATTGCTCGCCCAAACCTTCCCAGGATAGATCATCCCAGTGGCCATTTCCTTGGGTTTGCTCCCCATTACAGTGGCGGGACCGCGCCGGCATTTCACCGGACTTCCCTATTAAGCCCGTACGGGCGCCTAACTCAGCGATATTCTTTTTTTTATCTGATAAAAAATATAAGGACCTCTGCCGTCGTCCTGCAAGACTTGACACAAACCAAGTTTATTTTTAATTATAACAAATTTGAATTTATTTTGTAAATATTTATAAATATTTTGTCTAATTTCTCTACTGCCGCTTCCCCTTTTCTGCATTTTTATTCTTTATGCCCGAACCACACTTTTTAAATTGTATTATATGGTAGCACTTTTCCCTGTTCCTCCATATCATATATCAGACGGTCAAAATTATAGTGTTAGCTTACGCTAACCGTTTTTCCGACCGCATGTTAGCTTACGCTAACCTTTATTTAACAACCAAACTTAGCCAAAGCAAAGAAACGGAGGTTAATTGTATGTATATTCCTGAAAAACCAGCATCTTTGGCAGACCTTACGGCAGGCATGACCGGTAAAATATCGTCGGTAGAGCTTGGCGGCTTACTCAGAAGACGGGTTCTGGACCTGGGTATGATTCCGGGAACTCAAGTACAGTGCATCCGTAGAAGTCCAGCCGGCGACCCCATCGCGTTCAGAGTGCGCGACACTACTATAGCACTGCGTAGTGATGACGCCAGTCTGATTAAAGTATACCCTATGTAATATACGGAGGCGAATGACATTGAGTATGCAAGTGGAAAACCGTGGCCGGGTACTGCGCGAACATTTCGGCATAGCTCCGGAAGCCGGACAATACGTGATCGCGCTGGCCGGTAACCCCAATGTGGGCAAAAGCACGGTATTTAACGCTTTGACAGGTCTACGCCAGCACACCGGCAACTGGCCCGGCAAAACGGTAGATAACGCCCAAGGCACTTTTACTTATCGTGAAAAACCCTTTCTGCTGGTTGACTTGCCAGGAACATATTCCATTCTGGCGCACACCGTGGAAGAACAGGTTGCCCGTGACTTTATCTGCTTTGGTGAGCCAGATGCAACTCTCGTGGTTTTAGACGCCACCTGCCTGGAACGCAATTTGAATCTTGCCCTGCAGGTAATGGAAATCACCCCGAATATAGTTGTCTGTGTTAACCTTATAGACGAAGCGAGAAAGAAAAAAATCACGATTGATTTCCCGGCATTAGAAAAAGAACTGGGCGTGCCTGTCGTGACTACCGCTGCCCGTAAAGGGGAAGGATTGGCTACACTCCGTGAAACTCTGTATCAGGTTAGCACCGGCGCCCGCAAAAGTAATCCACGCCAACTTGTTTATTCGCCGTCGGTAGAAACGGCAGTGCAAAAGCTTCTCCCGAATATTCAGCGCCTTGTTGACCACAAACTAAACCCCCGCTGGGTTGCTCTCCGGCTATTAGATGGAGATAAAACGTTTATTGAGTGCATCAGCCGGCATTTGGACCTTCAAACCCAAACTGAACTATTCCCGGAGGTAGCAGCGCTATGAGCCGAACAGTCAAACCGATGACGACACTGGCGGACGTCTGTGCTGAGGCGAATAAAATTCGCCTCAGTTCCGGTAACGCGCTTGGTGATACTATTGTATCCGATATTTACGCCAACGCGGAACAGATAGCGCGTAAAGTAGTCACCCATAAACCACAGGATAAATCCTCCTGGGATGCCAAACTCGATGATATCTTCACATCCCGCCTTTTCGGCTACCCCATCATGCTGGCACTATTAGGAATGGCTTTCTGGATCACCATTGAAGGGGCAAATATACCTTCCGGAATGCTTGCCGATGCCTTGTTCGCCTTTCAGGATCAACTGACGGAATGGTTTGAACTTGCCGGGGCTCCTGATTGGCTCCATGGCGTCCTGGTCTTGGGTCTATATCGTAGTTTAGCCTGGGTCGTATCGGTCATGCTGCCGCCGATGGCCATCTTTTTCCCGCTGTTTACCCTGCTGGAAGACCTCGGATATCTGCCGAGAGTTGCTTTTAACATGGATAGTTTCTTTAAAAAATGTAGGGCTTGCGGCAAACAGGCTTTAACTATGTGCATGGGATTTGGCTGTAACGCAGCCGGCATTGTGTCCTGCCGGATTATTGACTCACCGCGGGAACGGCTGATCGCGATGCTGACCAACAACTTCGTGCCTTGCAACGGGCGTTTTCCCACCCTCATCACTATCGCTACTATCTTTGTCGGCGGTGCTTTCGCGGCTGAGTACGAGACAATAGTTGCCTCAGTGGTAATTACTGCTATTGTCTTGCTGGGTATCGCAGCAACCTTCGCAGTATCCTGGGTGCTATCCCATACTATTCTTAAAGGTGAACCTTCCTCCCTGGTATTAGAACTGCCGCCTTACCGCCCGCCGCAGATTGGCGCGATCATCTATCGTTCCCTGATCGACCGTACGCTTTTTGTATTAAAGCGCGCGGTTATCATGGCAGCTCCAGCCGGTGCCATCACCTGGATACTCGGTAATACCTACATAGGAGACATGAGTATCATCGGCCATCTTGCAAGCTGGCTGCAGCCTATCGGTTACGCCATCGGCCTTGACGGGTTTATTCTCCTGGCGTTCATCCTTGGCCTCCCGGCAAACGAGATCGTTGTTCCCATTCTTCTTATGAGTTACTTGTCTACAGGGCAAATGATTGAAATCGAAAGCCTGGAAGAACTCCGCCAAATATTACTCGACCACGGCTGGAGTTGGTTAACTGCCGCCAGCACGATGCTCTTCTGCCTGCTGCACTGGCCGTGTACGACCACGTTGCTTTCAGTATACAAAGAGTCCGGCAGCTTTAAGTGGACCTTCCTGTCCTTCCTCATCCCGACAGTCATCGCTTTTGCAGTATGCTTCGCCGTAGCACAGTCGGCCCGCTTCTTAGGGTTAGCCTAAAAAATAGCTGGGGCTTGCGGGCCTCAGCTTTTCTTATCCTTTTGTGTATGCTTATTTTCACGCACATAGCCGACAAAACGCTGATAAACTTCCGGGTTTTCTTTCATAAAGACCATCAAACGTTGTATGGAAGTTATCGTCGACTTCGACAGATAATGCTCCATTGCTTCAGCTTCCGCGGCAACATCGCAGTCTGCACAGATCGTCCTCAGAAACTCCTGCAGGAGCGTGTTTCTTTCTACGAGATAGCCCCCTGTCTGTCTGCCCTTGTCAGTCAACCCGATCATGCCGTATTTCTGATAGGTAATATACCCTCCCGCGCGAAGCTTTCCCAGAGCTTTGGTTACTGAAGGAAGCGATACATTTAACCTATGGCTGATGTCGGTAACACGTACTATATCGCTGCTGACTGAAAATCTATAAATTTCCTCCAAATAATCCTCCAGACTGGGCGACAACATAGTTTCACCTCCTGCTTTACTCGGTTACAGCCTGTAAGGCCCCGCCGCCCTTGAAAGCCGCAGATCAACAGGCTGTAACCCGCAAACCTTAAAGGGAAGTTCGCTTATACAAAATCATTATTAAAGTGAAAACCATTCTCAATCCAATAAATAGCCTAGTATATTTTATGCGATACATCTGCTTTTGTGTCTATCAGACGAGGGAAAAAATGAAAGGAGATGCCCACCCTGACAGCTCGGCATCTCCTGAAGCTATGATTCGTTACTATTGATTAAAATTTAGTTTTTAGGCCTAACGTATAATTACGTCCGCCACGCGGGTAACCGGCATAACCATCGTAATACTTGTCAAAAATATTGTTAACAGTAACAAAGGCTGTATATTCTTTATCCAATTTCCAATTGAGATTGGCATCCCATACCCAGTAGCTCTTTTCAATATATTGTTGGTAGGAATAAGGGTCAGTTCTTCCAAAGGCAGCTGTTCCCTTAACTTCTGCGCTAACCTTTTCGTCAGAATAGGATACACCTATATTCCATGTTTTTTCAGGGATGTTGGGGTCTTTTACATAGTCCGCATTACCTTTTTTGTTTTTTACATTGGTATAGTTAAAGCCAATAAAGCCTTTTATCTCGTCAGTTAACTGCTTGTTTACCTGCAGCTCAACGCCGTCGGCTTTTTGCTTATCGACATTTGACGGCACCCAATGTTGAATGTTCTGAACGGTACTGATATTTTTCCAGCTAATCGCATCAGTCAAATTCCGTTTAAAATACGTAAGCTTGGCTTCCGCAGTGTTGTCAAATTTATGGTTCATGCCGACTTCCATACTCCAGCCGGTTTCCGGCTTCAAATCAGGATTACCGTCATATATATAAGTCGTTCCATACCAAGTTTCTTCTTGGTGCGGCCAGTACAAATCATCAAAACGCGGGGCCTGGAAAACCCTTCCCCATGATGCATAATAGGTAGTCCGGTCACTGGCTTTATAATTTGCCGCAACATGCGGGGTGGTTTTCTCGCCATATACGCCATTATCGTCATAACGCACGCCGGGAGTTAAACTGAATTTCTCGGCTATATCCCATCGATCCTGGAGATAAAGGCCTTTTACAGTATTATCTTGGTTACCGTATTTTGAACTTTCAATTGCATCCTTACGCCAGTCAATGCCTGACGTTAAAGTATGCCGGTCGGCAATTTTGGAATTGATTTGGTAGTTAAACCCTTTAATTCTTACATCGCTGTCACTACTTTCATAAGCATCTTTATTGAAACGATGGGAAGCATTTTGATAAACCTTTACTTGGTAGTCCGTATTTGCCGAAATATTTTCTTTATAAGTAATGTCCCAGTTGTGCTGCCTGGTGGTATCGTATGTGTCAGCGGCTTTGCCTTCGTTTTCATCATTAAAATATTCATACGCTACCGTCAAATCGCCGTTAGCAAGCTTTTGGTCCAGCCGTATCGTATACGCATCCTGGTCTACCCCGGTATAGTCAACGGTTTTGCCGCTGCCGTCGGCATAATTGCCTAAGTGTTTTTTATCGGCGCTAAAATACCAACTCAGATCGCCGGTTTTACCTTCATTGGTCACGGCAAAGTTACGGCCATCCCAATTACCGCCGGAAACTTTAACAGTAGTCTGGTTTGTTTCCCCCTTTTTCGTGATGATATTGATTACACCGCCGACAGCATCAGCACCATACAAGGCTGATCTGCCGCCCTTTACAATTTCAATCCGTTCAATATTTTCAATACCGATAAGGCTTGTCAGGTTAGTAGTTGCCATACCGAAGCCGCCAATACCATTCGGCATATTCATACGCCGGCCGTCAATCATCACTATGACCTGTTCGCTGCCATTGACAAACGGCGCGCTAATACTTCCCGGACTACCCAATGAACCGATATTTATGCCAGGAATATGCTGTAAAACATCTCCTAAGTTATGATAATTTCCTTTTTCAATATCTTCTCGGGTAATAACCGTCACATTGGCGGCCGTTTCGGATATTTTGGTCGGCACACGATTGGCTGTAACCACCACCTGATCAAAGGAAAACTGTTCTTGCTCCTCTGCTTGAACTATACCCGAAACCTGGAACAACAAGGCGCTGCCCACCATGGCACACACCATAGCCTTCCTTCGCTTATTGGATTTTGCATGTTGCAAATTTTTCTCCTCCTTGATTCAAAATAGCAAATTATCAGTTACGTTCACATTTCCCGTACCAATAAAAAATCTCCTGATCCATCGTTCAGGAGATTTCAAAAGTAGATGTCAAAAAGACACCTGCTTGTACCAATCCCCTCCCCATCGCGCGTGGGTGAAAAAAGGCACCTATTTCTCATATATTTTTGTAAGATTAGTAACTTTTCACGTATTTTTCTTCGATGGCATCTTTAATATGCTGGACATAAATATTCTGGAATTCAGAGTTTGCTCCCAAGCCGTGCAAATAGATATCAACTACTTGGAAACCATCGGCGGCAAGGAGGTTTTTCCAGGAGTCAGGCTCGTCTCCCGCCATGTCATTGTTTGCATGGTCACCGGCTACCAGCATAAGCGGCATCAGAATGACCCGTTTTATGTTGCGTTCTTTCAGCAATGCCACAGCATCGCCGTAATTGGGATGGTCGACCTCTTCAACAACCCCTACCACCGCATGCACTCCCGCAGTATCAAAGGCCTGTTGCAATTTACCGTAAGCAGGGTTATGTTGATGCGGCGAACCATGGCCCATAAATACGACCGAACGATCATGCAGCTGAAGAAGCGGCATTTGGCTTTTTAAGGCTTTTACAGCAATCGCAAAATCATCAGGCGTACCATTGCTGCCATCGTAAACCAATACCGGACGGCCAATCACAATTTTATCAAAATCTTTCGCATATTTATGGACAACAGCCACAATTTTGTTGTCATATTCTTCTCCGGGAGTAAGGTGGGTTGACTGCACGATGACTTCCTTGTATCCATCTTTGTAGAGCTTTTCTAAAGCTTGTTCTAAACTATCCACTTGTATGTTCTGGGTTTCGGCCATTCGTTTCATAACAATCTTGGACGTGAATGCCCGGCGGACCTCATACTCCGGAAAACCGGCACGGATTTTATTCTCGACAGCCTCAATGGATTCTCTCCGTTCTTCCGGAAAGGTGGTGCCAAAACTCACTACAACAATTGCCTTTTTAACAGGTGCGGCAAACGCCTGAGACGGACTTGCAAAACCAACGATCATTGCCAGGCAGAAAGACAAGACCATGACTCCGGACAGCATTTTACGTAAATTCAAGTTTTCTCACACTCCCAAGTTTATTCAATGATAGCCTTGTGGCAGTAGTACTACTAACCATGACTCCCCCCTTCTTTCCCGGCAAAATAAAGCTTCTACAAGCCAGGTTTGAAATTCTAGCGCTGGAGGAGACGGCAAAGTGCATAACGATGCAAAAAACTCCCGGTTTTTAGCCCGGGAGTTTTACATACAACATTTCAACCCTCAACAACAAATAAATACTGCTGTTGACAGCGGTCATAATCCCCTCCCCATCGCTCGTAGGTGAAAACGGTGATTTTCAGATAGGCAGTTCTCCTGGCTCTAGTTCATCGCTTGTCCAAACCTTCCCAAGACTTTTACATCCCAGTGGTATACCTTGGATTCGCTCCCTATTACAGTGGCGGGACCGCACCGGTGTTACACCGGACTTCCCTATTAAGCCCATTAGGGCACCTATCCCAATATATTTTTTTCAGTGAACAACATAATATTTTTATAACTCACATTGATAATACCATTTTTTACAATGTATTGTCAAACCCTCTTTTTTATATTTTCACTAAAGAATAAAATTATTCCGCCGTTAGGAAAAAAAGCACGAATTGCCTAGCCTGCGAGGTATTGGGGAGAATATCATAGTAGTTACCGGGTCTATATGAAATCCAATAAAGGTTTTTTCTAGGCGTGTTGTTAGTAACGCTCCACCGCTGGCGCTTGACTTACGCTTATACTAACAACACGCCTGTACATCTTTATTGGATACTATATAGTTTATATTGACGAAAAAAAGAAGAAGTTCTACTATATATCATAGTGTTTCTTAATTATCCTGTATTTATCCGGAAGTACTCAGGCATAACTATACCAGCTAATACAATATCGAGGGGTTGATTCTTTGAGGCGGACTGTGTTTTGGGCGATCATAGTTTGTTGTATTATTACTATTGGCATTATCAGCATCTATTTCTATGGAGAGACGGACAATTTGTCATCCGGAATTCCTGTACTAAATTATCATGAAGTAGAGGATAATGTAAACAATCCTCTTGCCTTAACCGTCAGGGACTTTGATGACCAAATGGCCTACTTGCACGCAAGGGGATATACTACGATAACACCCGATCAGCTACTCAACTACTTAAACGCTGGCGGTAAGCTCCCTGATAAGTCAATCCTAATTACTTTTGACGATGGATATGTCAATAACTATACCAACGCCTATCCAATACTAAAGAAATACGGTTTTACCGCCACTTTTTTTCTAATAACCGATGTAATTGGCCATAATCCCTGGTATATGAATTGGGATCAGGTTAGAGAAATGCAGGAACAAGGTTTTCAATTCGGTTCTCATACCTTAAGCCATGTGGATCTTACTAGTATTTCATCCGAGGAAGCCGCACTGCAGCTTGTTAAGTCTCGAGAGGGGATAGAATGGAGGCTAAAAACACCGGCAAAGTATCTCGCCTATCCTGGCGGATTTTACAATCCACAAATTGAAAAATCAGTCGCCCAGGCGGGTTACAAAGCTGCTTTTTCTGTAAAGTTTGGTAGAGTTCAGCAAGGTAGCAATCCGCTGGCACTGGAAAGAATACCGGTATTTAAGTCCAGATGGACATTCCTGGACTTTTACGTCCGGCTGAAATTTACCAAGGCTATTGGTAAGATTAAAGCGGTGAAGGATGAGATCGGATTGTAATTGTGTTGTGAAAATAAAAGCCACTGGATTAACTCCGGGTGGCTTTTTTTACGTTCACTGTTCTTACATTGATGGACTCGTCAGTTCAGACTTCACCTGCTGGATATCGTTTTGCGGAGCAAGGGCAGCCGGCTTGTAGTACCCCTTTTGCACAGCAGTTTGAACAACCTGATACTGCCGCTGCTCATCCTGGTTTCTCAATTGCTGAAAGGTTGAGCGTAATTGCGCGTTATTTGTTTCGGCAATTACGTTGGCGTAGGTAGCTAAACTGCCTTTCATCATAGACAGATAATCATTTATCATATCTTTATCGTTCATTGGTTTACCTCCTATTGCAAAAATGTCATGAGTTTCTGTTTGGAGCTTCTAGCTGCCGCTGCATCTTGTTGAAACATTTGCCTAAGCTGTGCATCAGTGCACTGCTGAGCATACGCTTCAAGTTTGTTGGCCACCGTCTCATGACCGCTAATCATGTGGCGTAAATGTTGAAGCTCCATTTGATTTAGTTGCGCCAAAGATAACACTCCTTTCAAATGTGGTACATGGTTATTATTGATAAAAAAATTCCACATTATCCAGATAAATTAAACTTTCTATTAAACTTTGTCAGCTTAACATAACCTATCTAAAATTCTATTCCCTTTTGCGCCTTTATTCCCTTATGGAGCTGATGCTTTATTTCCTTCATCTCTGTAACCAAATCGGCCCTGTCGATAATCGCCGGATTTGCCTCGCGTCCGGTAAGCACAATGTGCACAGATGAAGGTTTCATTTCTATTAATTCCAGAACTGTATCCAAAGAGACCAGCCCAAAATTAACGGCATAGTTGATCTCATCCAGAATAACCATGTCCCACTTCCCGGACATAATTTCCGTTTTAGCTGCCTGCAAAGCTTCTTGGGCCGCGCTTCTATGATCATCGATAGCATCGCCTGAAGACTTTTTAACAAAACCTTGTCCCATCTGGCGTATGACAAAATCCGGTCCCATTTTCTCAGCAGCCTGCAATTCGCCGCACTTCCAATTGCCTTTGATAAATTGTACGACCAGCACCTTAAGCCCCTGTCCCCAGGCCCGCATTCCCAGGCCTAAAGCCGCTGTTGTTTTGCCTTTGCCGTTTCCCGTATTTACAATAATTAACCCTTGTCTTTCTGCCATAATATCAACCCTTTCCCAATTATAATGTATATATCTGTCATTCGTACCGCAACGCCTCAATAGGATCCAGCAAAGCAGCCTTCCTCGCCGGCCAGAGTCCGAAAAACAGTCCGATAGCCACAGAGAAACCGAAAGCAATGAGGATGGCGGCCGCATCCAGCAGCCGGACGGTAATAACAAGCAGTTTTTGCATGCCGGATGGATTGTCAATATCCAGCCCCATATGCGTCACCGGATGAATGGCTTCAATTTCCGGTTGGATGCACCTTTGCCCACGAATAGGAGGGGTTTCATCTTTTAGGACTCTTCTAAATAAAAATCCCGGCCAAAATTCAGCCGGGAAAGAAAGATTACTAAATTAATCCCCTTCCCCATCGCTCGTAGGTCAAACGGTGACTGTTAGACAGGCAGTTCTCCTGGCTCTGGCTCTTCGCTCACCCAAACCTTCCCAGGATTTTCATCCCAGTGGTATCTCTTGGGTTCACTCCCCATTACAGTGGCGGGACCGCGCCGGTGTTGCACCGGTCTTCCCTATTAAGCCCTTGCGGGCACCTGTCTCAAAAACAATATGTTATTATATTGTCATAATGCGGAATATATTTTGTCTAAATGTTAGCATGTTGTGAAATATCTGTCAATAAATATCTTTTTAATACTTTTTATAAAGAAAGATATATAGTATCCAATAAAGATTTACAGGCGTGTTGTTAGTATAAGCGTAAGTCAAGCGCCAGCGGTGGAGCGTTACTAATAACACGCCTAGAAAAAAATCTTTATTGGATTTGTTGACAAAAATTCCCGGTTCCAGCTTAGCAAATCACCCTGACACTTTTCCAAATAGTCAACCGGCATTAAATTTGATATACTGGTAGAAAAAGGCGAATGGCAATATGAACATAATAGGCAGTAATACTATCCGGTACATCAGGTGAGAGGGATTTATGGAACAAATGATAGTAAGCGAATGGGAAGAATTAAAACAGGGCTTAAAGCAGAAAGGCTACATTGCCGATGACAATACGGCGATGATTCTACAGATATCGGTATTGTTGAGCAAACCCATATTGATAGAGGGGCCTGCCGGAGCCGGAAAAACTGAATTGGCAAAAGCCTGGAGCCAGTATCTGCATCGAAAACTTATCCGGCTGCAATGCTATGAAGGTATTGACGAAGCTAAAGCTTTGTATGACTGGAATTATCAGAAACAGTTGCTATATATACAAGCCCAGGGGGCAGCTCCGAAGAATTGGTCTGATATGAGTCAGAGTATCTACACAAAGGAATTTCTGCTGACAAGACCTTTAATGGAAGCCATCAGCAGTGAAACGCCTTCTGTTCTTCTCATTGATGAAATCGACAAAAGCGATGAAGAATTTGAAAGCTTCCTGCTCGAAATACTGTCCGACTGGCAAATATCCATTCCCGAAACCGGAACGGTGACAGCCGCCAGTATACCGTCGGTCATCCTGACCAGCAATAATACCCGCAACTTAAGTCATGCTCTGCGCCGAAGATGTTTATATCTATACCTGGATTATCCCAACGAACAAAGAGAACTCGAGATATTGAAGCTGTACTTTCCGGCGCTTAACGACGTATTGGGGAAACAAGCTGTGGCTTTTGTCAGACGTATAAGGCTGGAGAAATTAAAAAAGCATCCAAGTATTAGTGAAGTTATTGATTGGGTACACGTACTGAGCCATATGGGTGTGCAAGAGCTTTCTCCCGATATAGTGGAAAATACTGCAAATATCCTTTTGAAATACAGAGAAGATTGTCTTAAAATTATCGAAAAAGTGAGTCAAAAGGACTGGTTTGCGTGGACTACATAATCTTTGATCTGGCCAGGATCCTCAGAAAGTCGGGCCTCGGTGTCAGCACCCGCGAAATAGTTGACAGCATACAAGCTCTGAACCTGTTGAGCGCAAATAAGCTGAATAAGTATGCCGTTTATAATCTAATAAATGCGACAATGCTTAAAACCGAGTGGGGCGCCGGTTATATTCAACGGCTTGTTGAACTTTTTCTGGAGCCGGATCCCGAAATTGTGGCAGACCATACAGGCGTACTGTCGTTGCAAAGTTCCTCATCCCGGGAAGCAGGCGGTGGAGAAACAGGTTATGGCAGAGCGGGGAACGGGGCAGCCGTGTCGCTATTGACAGAAGCGGTATTGAAAAAAGATATTGACTTAATTTATGCCATTGTTAAACGACATAATTTAAGCCTGGATCTCTTATGCGAGAATCGGGACGAGGCTCTTGTGAGCTTCAAGCTGCAAAGCGGCTGGTTTCAGGTGTCCGAAACCATTGAGGAGTATTATAACCAGGGGAAAATTTCTCCGTCTGATTATCATTGTGCTCAGGAAAGCCTTGACCTATGGAAGAACTTTCTCGTTGATGAATTTGAGCGTCTTCAGGTAAAAAATATGAGCCGGGATTATTTGAGTCAAGTGATGAAACAGCAGAACCCTAAATATATCAATTTTCTGGACGTTGATGATTCTTATTTTTCAATCATGTCCCGTGAGGTGGAAAAGCTGGCAAGAAGGCTGGCCGTAAGAAAAGGCCGGCGCAGGAAGGAAGCGAGCCAGGGCAGGATTAATATCAACAGGAGCATAAGACACGCAATGCAAACCGGAGGTGTACCCTTTAAACTGACAAAGATGGCGAGAAAACCTTCAAAACCCGATATTTGCCTGCTATGTGACATGTCTAACTCAGTCAGAAAATTCAGCTATTTTATGTTGCTGTTTGTATATACCCTGCAAAAACAATATTCCCATATCCGTTCATTTCTGTTTGTTGATCAATTGCTGGAAGCTACCGATTATTTCAAAGAACAGGATGTAAGCAATGCTCTTGAAACAATAGGCAGATTAAAGGGATTTAATCTTACCGGCTTCTCTCATTACGGCAATGTGATCCATCAATTTACAGCCCACTACCTTCATGTATTAAATAAGAATACAACGGTCCTGATTTTGGGAGATGCTAAAAATAACTGGAATACGGTCGACGGCAGTCAAGTTTTGCATGAAATCAGAGAAAATGCAGCAGCCCTGTACTGGCTTAATCCTTTGAAGCAGGAGTTATGGAATCATAGTGACTGTATTATGGAAAAATACCGGCCAAGCTGTACCGGTGTATATCAATGCGCCAACATTGAACAATTGGAGCGGTTTGTTGCAGAAATTTTATGATGTTGGCCACTATAAACACCCAAACATCTCTTTCCTGACACACGTTTTTTCCTGGACGGTTGCATATGTTTATGCGTAAGGGTATAATATAAGAAAAGGAACTGACGTGCTCGAACACGCCAGCCCTACAGGCTGTCTAACCGGAAACGGTTAGCCCCCTGATTAACGGTATCAAGAAATAACCGCAATCCTTAGGCAGGGGCGGTTATTTCTGCTTTATGTGCGCACAACCAGTGTTGCGAATGCAATCATGAGATACATTATTAAGCCCTTGCGGGCACCTGTCTCAAAGTATTCTATTGTCGATATCCTGGATATATATGAATATATTTTCCCTAAATGTTAGTACGTTATGAAAAACCTGTCAATAACTATCTTTCAGGATTGAGTAACATATAAAAGATACCATTTAGAGGATTTTCTTCAAAAAAGTAGAATGAATATTAATAGAAACTCTTCTTTAATTAGATCAATTACATAGGAGGAATCCTGAATGAAATCTTTAAAAGGCACAAAAACGGCTGAAAACTTGATGAAAGCATTCGCCGGTGAATCGCAAGCTAGGAACCGCTATACATATTACGCTTCAGTCGCAAAAAAAGAGGGATACGTACAAATCGCCAACTTATTTACCGAAACGGCCGATAACGAGAAAGAACACGCAAAACGTTTTTTTAAGTTTCTTGTTGAAAGTTTAGATGGAGAAATGGTAGAAATTAATGCATCTTACCCAGTTGCCCTGGGCGATACCAAAGCAAATCTTCTTGCTGCGGCACAAGGTGAAAATGAAGAGTGGGCAGAACTCTACCCCCATTTTGCGGATGTAGCAGAAGAAGAAGGATTCCCGGCAATTGCCGTGGTTTTCAGAAAGATAGCTGATGTTGAGAAACACCATGAGGCAAGATATCGGAAGCTGTATAACAATCTGCTCAATGATACAGTTTTCAAAAAATCCAGCACCGTACAATGGAAATGCAACAATTGCGGATACATTCACGAAGGCGAGACCGCTCCTCAAATCTGCCCGGCCTGCGCTCACCCTCAAGGATTTTTTGAAGTATTCGTTGAAACTTATTAATAGTGCAGCAAGTAACCGAAAACACAGGGTGGAAGGGTTTGTGCCTTCCACCCTGTTTAGCATCCATCCCTATAGCTTTCATTGCTAGGACAATCATCAAACAACTTGTTTTTAAAATATGTATCTTGCTTATTAAGCACTAACAAACCCTCCGGCTATTAACCTTTCCTGAACAGAGCTCCAACAGCGTTTTGCAAAAATGGTTTGAATGTCAAGAGACTTTGCCTCTTCTTTAATCATGGAAGCCGTACAATGATTGACGTAGTCGGTAAAGACCAATACGAATGCGGCTTCCCGGGGCAATTTAATGCTGTTTCGATGCTTGGCCTTGCGCCCAGTAACGTGAATCAAATTATTAGCCCCTATTTCCCGAAGTTTTTTTTCAATATTACCCAGATGATCTCCGCCGACAATTACTACTGACACAAGGTATCCCTTCCTTTATATTTAATCAGATAACGATAATCATTCTCAATTATATTATAGGGAAATTTTCCGATTTTGTCAAGTTGCCTGGCTCGATTGATCTAAAATTGTATTTACACCAAATCGGCATTAGTTTTGTATAAACAAAGTCCCTTATAGCTTGCTAAAACTTGACCTTCAAACCAGTACGACACCTGTTCCTTATAGCCTATCTGCCCCGTCCGGCCCGTTTAGACTGGCGATGTTTTACGTGTAAACCAGCTTAATTTAAAATGCACCGAAACAGGCGCTTGTTCCCCTGTTTCCTGCAAAAAAACAGCACCCATACCTGCCGTCAGCAGTCATGGGTGCAAAATTTACTTAGCGCGTTTCAGCAGATTAATTTCAGCTTCCTGCTCAAACAGACGGTTATTTAAAACGTCCAGTTTAGATTCGATGCGAGGTATGGCTTCGGTTTTGTCACCCAAGAGATGAACCATACCGGTAAGCCCTTCAAAGCCATTATCAACTTTGGCTTCCAGACAGCCTACTTTGCTTTCCAGATTGTCTATTTTGGTCTCCAGGCTATTTACCTTGATCTCCAGATTATCTACTTTGGTCTCCAGGCTATTTACCTTGATCTCCAGATTGTCTACTTTGGTCTCCAGGCTATTTACCTTGATCTCCAGATTATCTACTTTGGTCTCCAGATTATCTACTTTGGTCTCCAGGCTATTTACCTTGATCTCCAGATTGTCTACTTTGGTCTCCAGGCTATTTACCTTGATCTCCAGATTGTCTACTTTGGTCTCCAGGCGGTCCATCCGTTGACACAACTCTTCGGTAACGGCGTTATTGTGCCCTACCATATGAATAAGTTGTTCTATCATTTTTTCCAGGTGGTCAAACCTTTCTTGGCTCATGGCGTCACCTCGCGACATAAATCTTCCCCTACGGACAAAAGTTCTGGTCTTTCTATTAACTGTATTATAATCCAGTTTTATAAGACAAACAATATAGATTTTCAGGTGCCAATATACGGAAACCGGTAACGGCACTGTCAACCACCTTTAAGGTTGACGACAGCTGGCCGATAGTCAACAGACTGGCAATACTGTTACTTAGGTTGAGAAATTCCTGAAAATAGTCTTTGGCAACATAGGCCAATAACGCGGCACTGATGGCTACATTGCCGCCGTAATACGGCACAGGTTTGTTAAGGAATAATTGAGTCGCACTCCTTTTCCCAGGTAATTTTCGTTCAGTTCAAACACAAGCGGGCCG
Source organism: Sporomusaceae bacterium ACPt (assembly GCA_041428575.1). Classification (GTDB taxonomy): domain Bacteria; phylum Bacillota; class Negativicutes; order Sporomusales; family Sporomusaceae; genus Sporomusa_D; species Sporomusa_D carbonis. The sequence goes on along the minus strand of CP155570.1, from coordinate 720,305 downwards.
GCGATGTAAGGCAATTCCTGCGCGGCCTTGGAGCCGAACTGCAGTTGCACACGGAAAACCACCGGAACATAGGTGCGGAATAATTTACGGTCATCCTTTGAGAACATTTCCGCCAAACGCAGGCGGAAATAATGCTGTCCCTCCTTGAACTCAATCGCCTCAATATCTGATGGGATTGTGGCAAACACATAGTGTTTGGCCTCTTTGGCCAGCAAATTGTTAAACCAGTCGATAATACTCATGGTTATACCCATTCCTTTCGCTTCGCTCAAGGCACAAAACGTGATGAAATCGTTGTGCTTTGAGCGAACTTTTTATTATTCTAAACGCACAGGGATACCAGTTAACTACAAATCACGCGGAGGTGAGTGGGCCACCTATTTGGGTGACCGCATGGTTATATGTGTAGATTGCCTTTCCAAGCACAAATAAGTGTCGCTTCGAGCACGCAGACTTATCTTTGTATAAACAACTCGTTTATCGCCAGGCAATCAGTCAATGCTGTCTATCCCTGTATATTTTAGAAAGGAGTTTCCCTATGGCTTTAAAAATTGTCTATACCATATGCTGCGGAATCGATGTCCACAAAACCTTTGTCGTGGCCTGTATCGCTTCCACTGACAGCAAAGGAGTCACTACCTACAAAAGCCATCGCTTTTCCACCTTTACTAAAGGACTGAAAGAGCTGTCACAATGGATTTGTGAAAATAATTGTAAAGATGTTTGTATGGAATCTACCGGGAAATACTGGATTCCCGTGTTCAATGTTCTTGAAGATTCCTGCAACATCACGCTGGCACATCCGAAATACGTCAAGGCGATCCGCGGCAAAAAGACGGATAAAAAAGATGCCAAATGAATTGCCGATTTATTTAAGCACGATCTTGTCGCTGGTAGCTTTATGCCTCCCCTGCCCATCCGGCAGCTTCGTGACTTGATGCGCTATCGTTTTAAGCTGACGAACTTTTCGTCGAGCGAGAAGAATCGGCTACAAAACAGCTTAACGGTTTCGAATATTCAGTTGGGAAACGTGGTTTCGGATACCTTCGGCATAAGCTCCATGAATATCATTGACAAACTTTTGGACAATCCGCTCAATACTTCTTTTGAAACCGCTATTTACAACTCAAAAAGCGTCGAGGTCACAAACGCGCCATAATTGCCATTGCGCGAATGCTGTTAACGGCCATCTATCACATCTTGAAGAAGAAAGAACCCTATAACGCTGATTTGTATAAAAAATCGGATGTTCTTCCAGTAAACCGTGAAATCACGGTAGAACAAGCGATTTTATTGGCCAAAGCTCAGGGTTACCGTATTATGGCGGCTGCAACGTAACGATTCCAACACATATTTCCCATATTTTTCCATATAGTCATCGTTTTGATGGCTTGTTTGCTATGCCCTTCTACTTGGGTGGAGACAGCTACTAACGATTTCAGACTTGTCCTCCTGCCGCAGTCCGTAGGCGGCGGACAGGCCGCCGCTGCCGCCGAAGCCGTGGTGCACGACGGCTTTGGCGTAGAAGTTGCCCTGTTTAGCGCCGGCGGCAAAGGTTTTGCCGAAGAGAAGACCGAGTTTACCGTCGGCAGTGTTGACGGCCGACTGCCGGACCCGGAGGCCGAGGCTGGTGGTGTGGTCGCCGCCGATCCGGCCAAAGGCCAGGCCGGCCTGGGGCTCGTAATACCAGCCGTTTTTAGCTGCCAGGCGGCGCCGTTGGTTACCGTGAAATTGATGGTGCCGCTGCTGGACGACATGACTGCGCCGTACAGATAGGAGTCGGGCGTATTCAGCGTGAGGTTGATGGTGCCGCCGCTGTTGTCCGGGTTCAAAAACGCATCCGTGTCGGTATAATAGCCGCTAGTACCACCATAGCCGAGCGTGACGTTGCCGGTGATTTGTACGGTGTGGCTGCCGGTCTAGTTGATGTTGATGACCCCGTCGCCGGTACCGCTGTTACCAATAGCGGCGGAAAATGTACCGGTGCGGTCGCCCGTCTGCTGTTAGTCAAAAGGCTGTAACTCGTTATATTGAGGGTTATGGCGCTGTTGTCGCCCAGGCTGACGCTGCCGTCGCCGCCGTTATAAATGCCAATTATCCAACAATAGTAAAAGCTGCCCGGAACCTGCCGGCGGAAGCCATTAAAAAAACTCCCTTGTCGGGAGTTATTACGCCAGGCTGCCGGACATCGTTATGCAAGATCCGTCAGGTTCCGTAATCTCCTCCCTGTCGCTCGCAGGTAACATCGCGATTGTCAGACAGGCAGTTCTCCTGACTCCGGATCTTCGCTTCCCCGCGCCTTCCCAAAGCAGATTGCTTCAGTGGCATGTGTACGAATTTGCTCCCCGTTACAGTGGCGGGACCGTGCCGGCCTTACACCGGTCTTCCCTATTAAGCCCGTAGGGCACCTATCCCTGTTTTCTAAACAGTTCATAATGAGGCGTACCCGCCGTATAGTCGTCGAGATGACAATGTTTACTAATCAGTTCAGTCCGGGAACTTGTCCTCGTTTTAGCAAGCAAGTTTCTTACATGCGATTTTACGGTTTCAAAGCCAATAGAGAGCATTTCGCTGATCTCTTTATTGGTCTTGCCGGCAGCAATTGCCTTGAGAATCTCTTTTTCCCGCGGCGTAAACGTCACTTCACCGGTTGCATCATTTTCAACACTGGACCGATATTCAAAGACTATCATGATAAACCTCTGCCCTTCTGAATAAAACGAAAAACAATTAAAACTGCTCGTAATGCACTGATAGTTTAACATACCGCTATAATTAAGAAAACTCACTTCTTTTGCTCTGATCATAGCCATAAAACGACGACAAATGCCTATAAATTGTTGATATAACCCGGGAGTGATGGTCTCGAGTACTTGTCTTGCCTTTTTATTTACATAAATTTTCTCTAACCGGCAGTTGAAAACACAGATTCCTTGATTTGCTTGTTGAAAAGCCTTCCAGCATTTTGACCTATACATTTTTCACCCTCAGTCTTCGCCGTTAATTACCACCATTACAAAGACAGGCGGTAAGACGTTAGAATGAATAAGTTTATTTATTCATAGAAACAGTCTCTCTTTCCAGAATATCTCAGAGCTGGCATGGCGTAAATGCCTCAAGTGAGGTATTTTGTGGTCACCAACAATTTAGGAATAAGAGTAATTTTCAGCTGTTGAATTTTTACCGGCTTGGTCTTCGATAACTGAGTTTACATAGGCTGCCGCATTATTGGGATCAGCAGCAATGGCGCTCGTATACGTCTTAATAACTTTATTCAGATCGGCCGGTTGCTCTTCGGCGGCAAGGCACACAGCCCCATTCCCAATACTAAGAATAAGAATAAGTAATAACAAATATTTTTTCATCCAATTACACCTCTTTCAACTTTCTATTTCGTACTTGAATTACAGTCTTTTTCAACCACTCACTACCGATGGGAATTCCCCTGGTCTTAATGGTATAATCAAATTGTAAAAAAACAACGCTCTAAAGAAGGAGGTCTTTTTGCCATGGTTGTCATAAAGTCAAAAAACAGCGTTCAAGCGCCGGAACCGGAGCGCTATCTATCCCTCAATGAATTCATCAATGATATGCAGTCCTATGAAGAGATCGTCTTTGAATATAGTGGGAAAAAGTATATCGTCACCTACTATGACGCCCAATTGTCCATAGCTGAATGGAATAAACCGGCTACCAAGCAGACCTTTGCGTCACTGGAAGCCTTTACTGAAAACTTTAGCATCGACGGCAAAGTATTTAAGGATTTTGTTACAAAAATCAATATAATAGTGCGCTAAATGTCGTATACTTTCCCAGAACTGCCAGGCAGCATACTGATTGCCTGGCAGTTCTGCATAATTACTCAAAATTTCTCAAGACTTCCCAAGACTTTCGTCCCAGTGGCATCTCTTGGGTTCACTCCCCATTACAGTGGCGGGACCGCGCCGGCATTACACCGGTCTTCCCTATTAAGCCCCGAAGGGCACCTGTCGTGAATGATTCAGTTATCTATATGAAATCCAATAAAGATTTTTTTCTAGGCGTGTTGTTAGTAACGCTCCACCGCTGGCGCTTGACTTACGCTTATACTAACAACACGCCTGTACATCTTTATTGGATACTATATAAAATCCGGTTATCCGTGTTTTTTGTGTTTATGCGCCCAAGGCTGCTCAATAGCCTCTCGTAAATGCTGTATGTAAATATCCTGAATGGCTGGAATCTCACCCAATCCACGAACATGTACATCTACTTCGAACCCGGCCTTAACCAGTTGTGATTTCGCCGAATCGTCTTCATCACCGGCCATATCATTGTTGGCATGATCACCGGCTACCAGCATAAACGGCATGAGCGCCACTTTCGTTACCGCCATTTGCTTGAGTTTTTCAATAACCGGACCGAGTGCCGGAAACCCCTCAACGGTGTATACAAACACATTCCGCAATCCGGCTTCTTCCAGTTTCAGTTGTAAAGCAGCGTAGGCCGCATTCGCGGGATGCAGCCCGCCATGCCCCATAAACACGACGGCCTCTTGCTTGCCTAATTCCGGTAATTGTGTCATAAGCGCTTTTATGGCAAGCAAATAATCGTCCGGCTTACCCTCTTGTCCTGCATAATACAGCAGGGGACGCCCCAGGGCGATCCGGTCAAACAACTTACTATGTAGATAATGAACAACCAGTCTTTTTACCTTATCATATTCCTCACCGGCCACCACATGCAGCGGCTGAATGTATACTTCCCGGTAGCATTCTTCCCGTAACCGTTCCAATGCTTGTTGTTCGGTGTCAATAATCGCACCGTCCCGCTCAGCCAGCTTTTTAATGACCATACGGGAGGTAAACGCCCGGCGCACTTCGTAGTCCGGAAAGGCTGCCCGGATTTTGTTTTCTGTACTTTCGACGGCTGATTTCAAGGCATCCGGATAAGTAGTACCAAAACTTACAACCAAGATGGCTTTGTTCTTAACGATATGTACCAAAATATTGCCCCCTTACTTTTGATGCCGGCACAACTCACAGCATATCACGACTTTAATTTAAATACCACCGGCATTGTGGTATAGCATATTACAACCTGACCGGATTCACGCTCTTTGGCCGGAATAAAGCGCCATTTACGCACAGCCGCCACGGCCGCGTCATCCAATATGTCATAGCCGCTGGAACCATGGATAATGATTTGCCCCGGACGGCCATTCTCCAGAATCTGAATTTTTAGCACAACCGTCCCTTCTTGGCCGGCTTGTCTTGCTCCTTCCGGGTAATCCGGCTCAACCCGCGATAATATGCCGGGAGGAATGAGCCCGCCGCCCCCCTTGCCTGGTTTAGTGGAAGTACCTGTACCGGTACCTCCACCAGTTCCTGCTCCGCCGGCCGTTCCGGTTGCGCTACCGCCGTACCCGGTATTGCCACCGAAATTATGTGCTACTGCCGGTACGCTGCTGACGTCAGGCACTTCAACCTGCGCAACTTGCTTTTCTTCTGTCGAAGGCACTTCAGGTTCCGGCATAGAAGCGGCTACCGACGGGCTGGCATTCGGGATGACACTTTCGGGCGCCCCAGGTTCCGCAGCCCCGCCGTCATTGTCAAATTCGCTTGCCAGTTCCAATTCAATATATTGTTCCGGAATATCAGGTACGACAAATATCTTGGCTGTCATCCAGCCGACACCAGTAAGCACAATGACATGAAAGAGCAGAGAAATAATAAACGCTCTGCGCCACCGCATTTTAGCCACCAGGTCCATTACTTCGCCTTCCTTTCCGTTGCGATAGCCACCCGTTGCGCACCTGCCAGTTTTAATTCATCCAGCACCGCCACAACTTTTCCGTATTCAGCCTGCTTATCAGAGCGTAATACAAAGACCAGATCACTTTGTTTACTCAGTTCCACCTGGGCCCGCTTTTTTAAGAGCTCTAAGGGAATGTCTTCCTGGTCAAATAAAATGCGTCCGTCCCGGGTCACGGCGACCGCGACGCTGCGCGGCTTTTCCGTCTGCGCAGACGCCGCCTGCGGCAAGTTGACCGGAATGGTCTGCTGGTCGACCATATATAATGTACTCATAATGAAAAACACCAACAGAAAAAAAATGATGTCAATCATAGGAATGATCATGAGCTTGGGTTGGCGCTGCAACCGCAGATTACGCAGTCTCATGTTGTTTCTCCCGCCTTATGTGCCCAATGAGCAAAATGCATATTTGTTCGATGTCAGTAATTATTTTGTCTAAACGGTGATTAAAATAGCTATAGACAACCATCGCCACAGTAGCTACACACAGCCCGGACGCAGTAGCCACCAGCGCCTCCCCCACACCGCCGGTTATGGCTTGCGGCTGACCGGCCTTAATATTCATAACACTGAACGAGCTAATCATGCCAATGACTGTTCCCAGAAGCCCCAGCAGCGGCGCAATGGTAACGATCGTATCCAAATGATTGAGGTTTTCACGGAGTTTGGCCGCTGCCAGCGCTGCTTCTCCTTCCAATACGCTTTCGATGGTAGAGCAGCCACACTGCAAATACTGCAAGCCTTTGCCGGCAACCATGGCGGCAATACCGCCTGTCTGCCGGCAAACCTCCTGAGCGGCTGCCCAGTCACACTGCTCAAGCGCCGGTGTAATCCGCTCAATCAATGTATTCATATCGGTGCCGGTTTTCCGGTAATACAAAAAGCGTTCGACACCAATAGCCGCTACGAACAACGAGCATAGCAAAAGCAGATACATGACCGGCCCGCCTTTGTGAAACACAGCAAAACTCTCCAACAAAAGATCCAATGTTAATTCCTCCAATTGCAGCACTTCCAGACACTTAGTGCAAGTTTTTGACAATATGAATAATATTTTTGTCCGACAATTCTTTAAGGCTGTAGTAAGCAGATCCCAATTTCCTGGCTACAGCCTGCGCCAGACCTAATTTGACAAAATCTGCTTCGGTATCAATAACCACACTGTCAATTCCCGCCGTTCTGATTTTTGCGGTAACCGACCGGTGCCGCCCGGCATCAATTCCTTCTGTCACATGTCCCAGCCAAAAATCCGGATCACATCCTGCATCACATCAAAGGCCAGGAGCGGTTCGCCGCCGCTAAACTGCAGGACAAAAGGCTTTCCGCTGCCTGCCGCCAAATCGACAGCCTTGACAGCAGTCGCTAAACTCATCCTATCCTGAGGATGTTCATGGGCGTAACAATACTTGCAGGCGAAATTACACTGCCCAGTCAGGCTAAGTATCAACATCTTCAACATGGTTCCACTACCCGTCACTACGCTCTTCCAGTTCGCCTTCAATCTCCAGATATATTTTTTGTAATTCTTGCTTGGTTTGTTCATCGGCCTGCCACAGATCACGCTGATCAGCTTCCAGCAGTTTTTCGGCAATGCGCTGCAAGGCCCAGGGATTAACATCGCGCATCCATTCTTGCAGACCCGGATCAAGCGCATATTTTTGCGCCAAACCGTCATACATCCAGTTTTCCATAACCGCACTGGTCGCGTCCCAATCATAGCAATGGGCTACCACCCCGGCCAGGTCGGCTGCCCCTTTATACCCATGCTGTTTCATGCCTTCAATATATTTAGGGTTCATTACTTCACCACGGAACAAGCGTTTAAACTCTTCGTCCAAGCTGCGCAGCGCCACATGCTGCCGGTCAGAACTGTCACCGCAATATGAGCGCGGCGCTTGGCCTTTCAGACTGCGCACCGCGGCAATCATGCCGCCATGGTAGGCATTAAAATCATCCGAACTAAGCATGTGCACTTCCCGGTTGTCTTCGTTTTTGATTGTAACGTCCAGACTGCCCAGCCGGCGGCTGAACAACTCGGGCACAAAAACGCCGCTCACTTTGGCACCGTAGGCGTGGGCGCCCCAACGCACATACACCTTGGCCAAATCATCAACCGTTTCCCAATTCTTTTCTTCCAGTACATGGCCGACCCCGGCGCCATAGCTCCCCGGCGGACAGCCAAACACGCGGTAACACGCCTGCTCCCACGCCGTAAGATTGTCAATCCCCTGTTCAGTCAATTGTTCCGCGTCAGCGAGCACGTGCTTGCGCACATAATTGATTTCCGGGCTTTCGTCCAGATGGGCCACTAAGGAGACGGCCTTATCCATCCATTTAACGGCCATAGGCATGGTGTCGCGGAATAAGCCGCCGACGCGGGCGGTCACATCAATGCGCGGCCGCTTCAGTTCCGCTGCCGGGATGATTTCCAAATCGACAACCCGCTGGCTGCTCCGCTGCCATACAGGGCGCACTCCCAGTAAATACAAGAATTCGGCAATACACTGACCATGACTGCGCATATTGGACCCGCTCCAAAAAATCATGCCAATATTCTCAGGATACCGCCCCTCTTCGGCGATATACCGCTCAATCACACCGTCGCCCAGCGTCTTGCCGATCTCCCAGGCGGCTGGTGAAGGCAATGCGCGCGGGTCAACACCGTAAAAGTTGCGTCCGGTCGGCAAAATGTCGGCCATGCCGCTGGTCGGAGCGCCTGCCGGTCCGGGTTCAACAAACCGGTCTTCCAACGCCGCCAGCAGGTTAGTCATTTCCTGTTCAGTCTTTTCTACATTAGGTACGATATTTTGGCAAATATACCGGGCTACTTGCCTGAGGTCATCCTGCAATTCAGGTTCGGCCGCTCCGGCCCACGGCAATGTTACAATTGCGTCAATCTGATCGGCGTCAAAGTCGTGGTCATAGAGCCAAGCGACAACTTGCCGGCACTTTGTCCGGATATCGTCCGCCAGAACCCCAAAAGTCTTGCTGCCGTCCGGCAGCAGTGTGCCGCTGTGTTCGATGAGTTCATAATAGTCGTACCCGTGGATGGCAGCAATCGTTTGCGGTAGTGACGGTGTTTCGCCGTTTTCCAAACGCGTTAGCGCCAGCAAGTACTCCACCAGTACATCCTCCTGCGGCGGACACCCCAGTACATGCAGTCCTACCCGGATCTGCATGTTTTTAATATCGGTGACATAGCCATGCAGACGCTGGACATAGTCGTCAAAAGATACGAATTCTTGTTCAGAAATATCTTCCTGCAAATGAGCCTCAACCACTTTGGCGCGGATAAGGCCGGCCACAACTTCGGCATTTCCCGGTTGGTTCTGCTTAAAATGACAATACTCGTCCAGAAGTTTTTCAAGTTCAGCCAATTCATCATAACTACCGGCATGACTCATAGGCGGCGGCAAATGGCCGATAAGACAGGCCGCACCGCGCCGCTTGGCCTGAATACCTTCACCGACAATGGTAATTAAATAGGGATATACATTGGGCAAATCGCCAATAGCCAAATCGGGATAGCATTGGCGTGACAGGCCGGTCCCTTTGCCAGGCAGCCATTCCAGCGTTCCATGTGCGCCTACATGCACCACGGCATCCGCTTGCCAGATATCCCGTACCCAATGGTAATAGGCCAGATAATGGTGGGTCGGCGCACAATCCGGAGAATGGTAGAGCTTCCCCGGATCTTCGCTGAACCCCCGCGGCGGCTGCACGGTAATAAAAATATTGCCATTTAGCATCCCGGGAACCAGCAAGTGTCCGTCATAATTAAACACATCACCGGGTGGTAATCCCCAGTCTTTGGTCAGTTGCTCCCGGGTCTCAGGTTCTAATCGGTCAAACCACTGCCGGTACTCAGCCGCGCTCACCTTGCCGGCCGCCTGTTCAATCTGCTCATCGGTCAGAAACCGCCGGTCATTGGTAGCTGTCGCCAGCAGGTCATCCATCAGCGCCCGGCTGTCTGGCGGGACATGGTCTACTTTGTAGCCACGATCAGCCATACGTGCCAGCAGCAGGCGTATGCTGGCAGGCGAGTCCAAGCCCTGGGCGCTGCCGATATTGGAATTGGTGGCCGGATAATTATGAAAGATAATAGCGATTTTTTTCTCACTGTTCTTCTTACGGCGCAGCTTGGCCCACTTCGCAGCTTTAGAAACCACACGGTTTATCCGCTCAGGGATGGGTTTGTACTGTGTGGTCCCGTCCGATGCCTGCTGTTTACCGGCCACCGGTACGGCGTGAATAATACCGTCAAATTCGGGCATAGCTATACTGCATGATATTTCCACCGGGTTCATGCCCTCGATACTGTTCTTCCATTCCTCATAGGGCCGCAGCAGCGCGTACGCCTGAAGGACCGGCACACCAAGCTCGTGCAAAAACTCCTGGTCCACCGGGCGGCCTACCGTGAGGGAGAACTTGAAGGTATTGATCAATACGTCAAGGGCCGGGACACCGGTATCATAAAAATAAGCGCGCACCGCATCGTCCACCCCGGGCGCTTTGAGTTCAGCGTTACGCGCCCAGTGGCTGAACACAGCGATGGCATTCATACTTTGCGCTTCGATTGTTTCAATCAGTGCCGTTTGATATGCCACATCCGACCATACCCACTCGTCCCGGGGAAAGATAATACCCACGGTTGGGCGGTCCGGCCGGCAAAACAGGCGCCGGTATTCTGCAGGGTCGGTAAAAGGCTTGCCGGCCCGGGGATGACCTGCCGCTGGTCGGAAGGTATGTGCTGCACTTGTTCGATGATTTTTGCCAGTTCGGCATCCATACCGGCGACCACCTGCGAACCCTTTTGTTCCTCGCCAACAACCCGGGCAATTTCACAAACTGCCTGTTTAATCTCTTCAATTGTCGTGGGTGCCTTATACACATACACAGCAATGCCGGCATCACGAATGGTTTGAATGAGTTCAGCAGGCTGCCAGTCCGGAATAATCACCAAATCAGGCTGTAGGCCGATGATGCTTTCCGCATTAGCTTTTATCTTCACATTAACAGCCTTGGCCTGCTCGGTGATATTCGAGATACCGCCGTCGTCGGTCAAATAGGTCAACGCGGCAATCCACTCCACCGGCACTAATCCCATGAGAATTTCATCAGTTCCTATCGGCAGCGATACAATACGCTGAGGTTTTTGTATAAATTTCAGCACATACCCGTTACTGTCTTTCACCTCATAACCTGTATATGCTGTTTCCGGCTGCGCCGCTGACTGATTGTTCGGACAGCCGCAGCCGCCCGATAGCAGCAGCATCCAAATAACAATTATGGGCAACAGACCGGTGAGTGAAAGACGTTTCATTTTACCAGTCTCCGGAAATTCAAAGCCTGTTGTTGACAGATAATTTTTTCTTCCCATTCACCCATTGAGTTCTTCATAAACTCATGCACCAGATAATCCGGTTGCACATAATCAAGAATGCGCTGTACTGCCGGCGTGCTGAACGGCAGATGCTCGTCAATCTTGAGCACATGAGTCATGACCTCCGCGAGAGTGTATTGAGGATCACGCCGCACATTATTTTTGCTATATTTTACATACTCTCCCGATAATGAGCAGTGCAAATGAATACCTCTAATATACCGGCTGTAACGGCCTAACTGTGACAATGTTTCCAAAATATAGTCAACGCCCTCCGCTTCTGCACGCAGTTCCGGATTGGTGTTCATCAGATGCCCGGTATCCAGCATGATACCTATGTTGCGGTGTTTCACACCGTCCAGCAATAAAGCCGTCAAGTCTTTGTCCTTGAGAGTCAGTCCCGGCCACCACAGGTTTTCAAACAGCAATGTCATATCATCAGGTATTTCATCAGCCAGCTCATTGACGACCTGAATAGTCGCTTCAATCACTTCGCGGTCAGAAACGCTAAACTGCCAGTTGAATAATTCCGGTGTACGGGCATGGCTGACATGAAATACAGCATATTTTGCTCCAGCCTGCTTAGCTGTACGGATATTGTCCCGGTAGGCATCAAGCCAAGCCTCACGGGTTGTTCCTCCATAACATGCTTTGATGTTTTCCTCACTGCCAAACTGCCGTAACAATTCTTGTTGATCACCACGCCAAAAATCCAGCCACCACGGCCAAAACCTAAGGTGCACGCCGTGAATCCATTCTTGTTTATGAACATGTTTATCCCACGGCGCACAAAACATCATCTCAAACCCGTCCAAATTGTGACGGGTTAAAAAATTCTGCAGGTAGTCAGCTTGATTACAGATAAGATCATTATCTGTTGTATAGTTGGATAAATTTACAAGCTGCAGCATAACATACATCCTCGTATAATAGAATTAGATCCACCGGATAGCGTAATTTCCAGTAAGGAAACACATATTCCGGGGAACCGGTTCCCAATTCTGAAGAAGCTCTTTTTACCCCGAAATATTATCCACATTCAGCCTGTAATGCGCGCGGTTATAGGTTGTGGTTAATTCCTTCTATGGTTAAAGATCGCTTTTTCAGAATGGATTAATAAACTTCAACTGAATAAGAACACTGATTGAAGTCAGCAATTCTTACTTTGGCGTCAATTTGATACGCCCGGGGCACAGGCCCAATTCCAGAGTTGCTACAATTCAACAGTGATTGAAACCGGCCAGCCGGAGTATGTATATGCTCCCTGTCGCTGGCTGGTTTTTTACTGCCTTTTTTACTCATTACCTACCTTGAATCTTGGACTTGCTCATGGGACAATGGGATCGACAGGTACTTTTCGGGAGATTTCTTCTCCTCCTTGCGGATCCACACTGGATACTGCTGTAGAAAGCCGGCTACCCGTGGTCCATCATCGAGTATCTAACCGCTAGTTGCACCAGTCTGGAAACTGGGGGTAGCACCCACACTGTCTGTTTCCTGTACATGAGTTCTGATGACGAGGCTGCTTTAGATGGTTCCCATGGGCACCCAGGTCTGAGAAGTATTTGATTATTTATCCGAAGGGAGGTGTGGATTATGGCTAATCTTATGGTAGGCATTGACGTTAGCCTCCGCTCTCATTCTGTACAGTTCATGAATGATTGTGGGGATGCTTTAGAATCTTTTAGCATTCCTAATAACCTGATAGGCGCTCAAACTCTACTTGAACGTATTCTTCAATCGGCTCAAAAACTTCAATCTGAACTTATTCGTGTAGGCATGGAAGCCACTTCGAATCTTGGTTGGCATTTGGCTCATTTCCTTAAAGCTAACCTCCATCAAACCCAAGGTTCCAAAGCTCAGGTCTTTGTCCTTAATGCTAGAAAAGTGGCTCGTTTTAAGAAAGGCTATGATACTCTTCCTAAGAACGACCGCATTGATGCCTGGGTGATTGCAGATCAACTTCGGTTTGGCCGTCTTCCACATGAGTTGACTTCTACTATTCAATTTGAGGCTCTCCAGCGTTTGACCCGAACCCGCTTTCACCTTATGCAAAATATCGCCCGCGATAAAACCTACTTTCTCAATCAAGTCTTTTTGAAATTTAGTGGGCTTCGCCAAGATAATCCCTTTTCCAATATGTTTGGCTCTACTTGTTTAGCTGTTTTGCAAGAACTTGAACCTGAACAGATTGTCTCTATGTCCATTACAGAGTTAGTAGACTTTTTGAAGGAAAAAGGGAAGAATCGCTTTGACGATCCGGAGCAATTGGCTTCTTTCTTGCAAAAACTTGCCCGCTCGTCTTATCGTCTTGATAAAGCTATGGCTGATCCTGTTAATCTCTCATTATCCGTTATGCTTAGTGTTATTCAGACTATGGAAAAAGAAATTGCCAAACTGGATAAAGAGATTGAAAAAATCATGAAGTCCATTCCCGAAACCTTATCATCTGTGAAAGGGATTGGGCCGGTCTTTGCCGCCGGTATTATCGCCGAAATTAGCGATATCGCTCGCTTTTCTCACCACAATTCTCTTGCTAAGTATGCTGGACTTGTTTGGTCTCAGTACCAATCGGGAGAGTTTGAAAGTGAGGAAACCAAGCGAGTTCGTACAGGCAATAAATATCTGAGGTATTATCTAATACAGGCAGCTAACCTCGTTCGTCGATATGACAGTGAGTATGCTGCTTTTTACGCCGAAAAATATGCCCAAGCATTCAAGCATCATCACAAACGTGCTCTCGTCTTAACTGCCCGAAAACTGGTACGGTTGGTCTTTATGCTACTAAAGACCAAGCAACTGTACACACCGCCTGAGAGGAGAGGTTAGTTTTTTCTTCTAATTGGCAGCCTTTAAAATACCTCATCTTTCTTACATAATTTGGTAGTTAAGGTGAGGTTTATTTGGTATACCCTTTTTTAGGCTAACTTCTAATTTCTCGTTATCTTTTTTCCAATTTTTCAGTTTTTCCATATTGACATTTTACCGCTAGGCTTTACTCTGTTTATATAAACCCCTTGGAGTCCCTAACCGATATTAAGTTGTAAATTTGGAATATTAATGTCTAAAGAAATAAGAAAACCCTCCTTAAGCTAGACAAGGAGGGTTCTACTATTTCAGTAATTCTTCCCAATAAAAATCCCGGCAAAAATCGCCGGGAAGGAAAGATTGCGTAATAATCCCCTCCCCATCGCTCGTAGGTAAAAAACGGTGATTGTCAGTTAGGCAGTTCTCCTGGCTCTGGATCATTGCTCACCCAAGCCTTCCCAAGACTCTTGTCTCAGTGGCATTCATTGGGTTTACTCCCCATTACAGTGGCGGGACCGCGCCGGCATTTAACCGGTCTTCCCTATTAAGCCCATACGGGCACCTAACTCCAAATATTCAATTAATATTAAAAATAGTATATCCTGTATTTGGAAAATTGTCAAGCGCATTTAGATTCTATTGATGGCTGCCAAATCAGTAACAAATAAATTCATTAATAGTTATACAAATAACACTTTCATCCCCGTTTGGGCACAGACTGGGATGAAAATGGATCACAGTCTTTTTTAATTTATCCAAATCCTACATAATAGAATTGAATCAGGAAACGCGGGGCTTTTTGCGATAGCTATGACGTCAAAAATAAAACTGCGGGACCGAGAGTCTGGATAAAAAAAACCTCTAGCGCGGGCCTTGGACGTTACTTTCCGGTTTGCTCTTTTAACTTTCCCGCCAAGCTGCTGCACCTTTTCTATTGCCTATCGGATTCTTTATCATAACTATCGGCATCTGTTTGTTGTACTGATTATTATCCATCCTGACACAATTTAGTGATGCTAATATAGCATTGCTTCTCGTGCTTTAAAGCCTCGATTGCTTCTTGCTCGCCAATACACCTGAAGCGAATGGTACCTCCTGGCCTAGCCTGTGCCAGTATTGACAAATCGGCCCTAATCACCGAGCCAAGCTTAGCAAATCCATCTGTAGTCGGATGATCAGCAGTCATAATGACCGGCATGCCATTTGCAGGTATTTGAATGGCTCCTAAACACACTGCATCAGAGACTATATCCGCTTTGCCGGTATGCATAATTCTGGGCCCCTTAAGCCGGTAGCCTATTCGGTCTGATTGATCTGTAATGGTGTATACGCTTTCGAAAAAGGTACTTATTGCTTCTGGAGTAAACATATTGTCTTGCGGCCCGAGGAGGACTCTTAAATTAATTTGCTCACCATACTGTGGAATGTATTGGGATTCTAAATTTTGCGTGTGTACTTGGAACGCGCCATCTTGTCCGACGTATAGTACATCCCCCTGCTGCAAAGCCCTACCTTCATAACCCCCAACTCTTGCCCGAGTATAAGTGGATCGGCTTTCCAAGACTACAGGAACATCCACTCCTCCTCGAACAGCCAGATATGTCCGGTAACCGGTTGTTGCAGAAGCGAATTTAATTTCACCTCGCTTCGGAACAAGAAAAGATGACCAGTTACTTATCGGCGCGTCATTTAATCTCCCCTGCATATCAGCGCCACAAACAGCCACAAGTTGCTCCTCGTCAAATTTGAATGATGCTCCAAACATAGTCATCTCAATTACGGCAGCATTGATCTTGTTGCCAACCAACAGATTGGCCACACGGCAGGAATACCTGTCCATTGCTCCCGCGCTTGGCATACCATACGCCTGGTAACCCCAGCGCCCTTCATCTTGTATGGTTGTAAAATGACCTTGATGAATCACAGTAATCATTAGCCTTCACCTTCTATCCCCATACTGCTGACGTCAGGTATGTACGTACCCATCTCCACTTCCCGGCGAATACGGAAATATTCATCTATATTTATATTTATAAAGTGTAAATAATCTCCTGCTGAAAAAAGAAACGGATTGGTGTTCTTAGGATTGAAGGCTTTTACAGGAGTCCTGCCAATCAACCGCCATTCTCCCGGACTTTCTACAGGATAAAAACCAGTTTGGTTGCCGCCGATACCTACCGAACCCTCTGGAATTTTGGCTCGTGGCTTTTCCTGACGTGGTACCGCGATTCTATCAGGTAACCCCCCCAAGTAAGGAAACCCGGGAGTAAAACCCAACATATAAACCAAGTACGGCTTTGAGGTATGAATTTTGATAACTTCCTGAGTTGATAAACCAGTATATCGAGCTACAAAATCCAAATCAGGTCCCAAAACGCCGCCATAACAGACTGGAACATGAACAATCCTCGGTGGAAGCCGTTCAATATCCCGGACCTTTATTTCGCTGAGTATTTGCCATATAAATTCAGATAAATCTGAGCGAGTAATACACAATGGATCGAAATTAACCATGACAGACCGATATGTCGGCACAACTTCAATTATTCCTTCGATTCGTTTCATATTGAGAAGTCTAGTTAATCGTTGAGCAAGCATATTAATTTCTGGAGAAATGGTTGTCCCAAATTCAACTACCAAGCCATATTCACTGGCAACAAGCATTCTAACTCCCTTTAAGCAATCATTCATCAATTATCTCAACTCGATTCATTTAGTTTTGTCAGCTCCACTATTATCAAGGCGTTTTAGCTGCTTTTTCCAGTATTTCTATTTAACTAACCGTTCTTGGACTAGCTTGATAAATGACCGTATCGCATGAGAAAGCCATTTCTCTTTGTGGTAGACCAAATAGGTATTTATCTGAAATTCCGGACCTTGCCAAGGCAACGCAACCAGTGTTCCAGCGTCAAGCTCCTTCTTTACTGCAACAAGCGGAAGTACAGTTATTCCTAAACTACTACTAACAAGTTGTTTAATAGTTTGAATCTGACAAACTTCAAGAATCTTGAAACAAACAGCAGCCTTTTCCAACCCTTTTTCTAAAGCAGTTCTGTAATTACTTCCTGACTCGACAAGGACAAGCGTTTGATCATGAAAGTCCTCGGCTTCCACGGATTCTTTCTTTGCTAGCGGATGTTCCGGTGAAACTACAATTACTATTGGCTCCGGCCATAGGAATTTGCCTATCAGATCCGAATCTGTGACATTTTTTTCAAGAAAAAAGGCGATGTCTATCATATTTTTACGTAATAAATTTCGAAATTCATTGGAAATGCCAAATTTAAAATTTAATTCCACATCCGGGTAAAGAGAACTATACTCTTTCAATAAATCAGGCAAATGATATACACAGAACGATTCAGGCATTCCAATAACTAATGGCCCAACGGGGATTTTGGATTGGCAAAGTGCGTTTTTGGCGTCATCAGCCAGCTTAGTAATTTTTTCAGCATATTCATAAAGACGTTCGCCATCTGTTGTAAGCATAAGCTGATGTCCAAATCTTTCGAAGAGAATAGTGTCTAATTCTTTTTCAAGCAACTGTATATGGGTTGTCACTGTAGATTGTGTATACCCAAGAAATTGCGCAGCCTTTACAAAGTTGCCCAACTTAACAATATTCATAAAAGTCTTTAACTGTCGAATTTCCAAAGAAATCGCCGCCTTGATAAAATCGAATTACTCTATTGCCTCAAGGAGAAAAGATACAATAAAAAAATCGCTACCAGCCCTGAGGCCGGTCCCGGCCAGTATGGTAGCGATTGCTGAAATCCCGTCCAATTACAATATAACATTGAAATAATGTCAGGTAAATTTGAAATATTCGATATAGATCTTCACTTATTTCGAAGTCGAAGCTTGTTGCCCTAGGAGTCTGTTGCAAAACTCATAAATAAATTACCGTCAAAGAATCAGCTTTTAGTCGAGAAAAGCCGATAAAACCAAGAAATACGTGCATTTACCTCGAATTAGTCTAGTGAGGTGAGTAGCGTGTTAGGTAAACAAAATCCACAAACCAGCTTTATGGATATAGAAATATGGTTCGATAAACCTATTGTACAATCGGACAGTATTTACGGCTTGCTGGCACAATGGGGTGTGCGACTAATCCAGGATGCTGACTTTGTGGAATTGTTCAGTTCCACCGGTCGCCCCTCCGTTTCCTCCGCGTTGTTATCTAAAGTGCTACTGTTGATGTATCACGATAATGTAACCGATCGAGAAGCGGAAGAACGGGCAAAATATGATCTGCGCTGGAAAGTAGCTTTACGGTTGCCTCTTCAGGAAACCGGATTTGACCATACTTCCATCAGCCGGTTTCGCACTCGCCTTTTGCTCAATCAAAAACAGAAATTTGTCTTCGAGCGTTTTCTCCATCTGGCTAAAGATGCCGGTATTATCAAAGACGGCAGTCTGCAAATAATTGATTCTACCAATACTTAGTGGAAGATAGCCGTGCTAACGAGCACACCGGAATTCAAAGCATTCTATCGGACACGGGCAAAAGTGGAAAGAAAAGTTGCCCATGTAGTACGCCGGGGTATGCGTAAATCCCGGTACATCGGAAGGGATAAAACACTAATACATTTGGCATTTACCAGCGCAGGCGTAAACTTGAAACGCCTATTTGCGCTTGTCAAGGGAGACGTGTCTGCATTTTTAAGTTTACAGGCAGCGTTAGCCTAAAGAAGAGGCAAGAGGAGTAGGATATGGTTACCTAATAATACGCCACCTGCAGTCATTATGAGTAAACTTTGAAATTTTAAAAATAGATGTAGCTTTATTGAGAAACATGTAACCTGGTTCTACAACGGATTCCTAGAGCCGTCTTTTCAACAACACAACCGCTCAAACAGTCCTTTTCAGAAAACTGCCAAGTATTCTGAACAGACAAAATAAAGCATCAATGACTCATACCGGATAATCTTCGGTATGATCATTAATGCTTTGGAAATCGTATAGGCACTTCCGGTGCTAGCCTTTAAGTATCGCTAAACTCATTATATGTTTTAGTCTATATTTTTTTTATTTTATTTTTTTCCTCAGGAGACTTTTCCACACTGACTGCTGCCCATTCGACTTCTCCGGTCTCATCCTTAATAACGTACAAACTTATTACAGTTGACTGATAACGGCTATCACTTCGCCAGGTTTAACACTTTGACCATTAGTTACGTTGATGAACTTAACAGTGCCGCCAGCCGGAGCGCCAATTTCATTCTGCATCTTCATCGCTTCAAGCAACATGAGAACATCGCCTTTGTTTACTATATCGCCCTCTTGAGCGATAATTTTGGTAATCTTGCCAGGCATCGGAGCCTTGACTGGACTATCGCCGGCAACAAATTCCACCGGAGTAATAGTCTGAGCTGGAGCAGAAGCTAAGGCGGTTGGAGTAGCAGCCTGAGCAATTGGAGCAGCAGCAACGATCAATCTTTCTTCTTGTGCCTCAACATTGTATAAAATACCGTTGACATTAACCTTAAATTTTCTCATTCTTTTCGTCCTCCGCTTTTCAATCTGACTATTTTTATAGACGATTGTTCATAAGTTTTTGCCGACCAGCGATCATCCAGAAGTTATTCGTGCGTTTAATACGTATAGCAAGACAGTTACTTTTGACGTGATTGCCGGCTGTAGCCGTTGTCACAAATTCTGTACCGGTATCTCCAAGCATAATACCAATACTGGCGCTGATGGCCGCAATTATTTCCGGCGTAATCCCCTGTGTCTCTTTCACAATTATCATTTTCCCCTTTCATGTCAGCAAATTACAGCGGAATATTGCCGTGCTTTTTGGCTGGACGCTGCTCGCACTTAGTGGCCAGCATGTTGAGCGCGGTAATTACCCGCGGCCGGGTCTCTTTAGGTTCAATAACCTGGTCAACGAAACCGCGTTCTGCCGCTTTATACGGGGTGGCAAAATCCTCAACATATTTGACAGTTTTGGCTTCGGCTTCAGGGTCGCCACGGAAAATAATGTTGGCGGCGCCAGCCGGACCCATAACAGCAATTTCAGCAGACGGCCAGGCCAGAACCTGATCGGCACCCAAGTCTTGGGAGCACATGGCCAGGTATGAACCGCCGTAAGCCTTACGGGTAATAACAGTGACTTTTGGGACAGTAGCTTCCGAATAAGCGTATAGCATTTTAGCACCATGCCGAATAATACCGCCGTACTCCTGGTCAGTACCAGGCAAGAAGCCAGGAACGTCTACAAGGTTGACCAACGGCAGGTTGAAAGCATCGCAGAAGCGGATAAACCGCGAAGATTTGTCAGAAGCATTGATGTCCAAGCAACCGGCCATAAAATTAGGCTGGTTGGCAATAATACCAACCGGTTGTCCATCAAAACGGGCAAAGCAAGTGATGATATTTTGAGCATAGTGGGCATGCACTTCATAAAATTCGCCGTTGTCAACGATAGACTTAATAACATCTTTCATGTTGTACGGCTGGTTGGGGTTGTCCGGCAACAGCGTATTCAAGCTTTCATCCATACGATTGGCGTCGTCGCCTGTATTCACAATAGGAGCATCATCCAAGTTGTTGCTCGGCAGGAAGCTTAACAGATAACGCACTTGCTGCATGCAATCGTCATCATTTTCGGTTGCAAAATGAGCCACGCCTGAGGTCGAGTTATGGGTCATGGCGCCGCCTAATTGCTCGGCAGTGACTTCTTCGGCGGTTACCGATTTGATAACTTGCGGACCGGTAATAAACATCTGACTGGTGTTTTTGACCATATAAATAAAATCGGTGAGTGCCGGCGAATATACCGCGCCACCCGCGCACGGCCCCATAATTACCGATATTTGCGGAATTACGCCTGAAGCCAGGGTGTTCTCATAGAAAATTTTGCCGTACCCCGATAAAGCGTCAACAGCCTCTTGGATACGCGCACCGCCTGAGTCGTTAATACCAATTAAAGGAGCGCCCATCTTAAGAGCCAGCTTTTGTACTTTAACAATTTTAGCAGCATGCATTTCACCCAGCGAACCGCCAATCACGGTAAAGTCCTGGGCAAATACATATACCAGACGGCCATCAACAGTACCGTACCCGGTTACTACGCCTTCGCCCGGAGCTTCTTCTTTCTCCATGCCGAAATTGGTGCAACGGTGACGGACGAATTGGTCAAGCTCAACAAAGGTTCCGGGATCTAACAGTTTTTCCACACGCTCACGGGCAGTGAGCTTCCCGCTGGCATGCTGCTTTTCAATACGTTTTTGTCCGCCGCCTAGAATTACTTTCTCCTGGCGTTTTTTAAGGTCCTCAATTTTTTCTTGGATTGTAGCCATTTAGAAAAACCCCTCCATTACTTGGACATTACTTTCTTTCAGAAAGTTCGAGTAGGATGCCGCCGGTAGCTTTCGGATGAACGAAAGCAATGCTGGCGCCGCCCGCGCCATAGCGCGGCGATTCATCAATGAAACGAACACCTTGTTCTTTAAGATCAGCAAGCGCAGCCTCGATGTTGTCCACTCTGAGCGCAACGTGTTGAATGCCTTCGCCGTTCTTTTCAATAAACTTGGCTACCGGGCCGTCGGGCGAAGTCGATTCTAATAGTTCAACTTCACTGTCGCCGCAGGGAATAAAGCATACTTTCACTTTTTGCTGCTCGACAATTTCTTCTCCCATCGCAGTCATACCAAGCACATCGGTATAGAATTTCTTAGCCTGTTCCAAATCTTTAACTGCAATGCCGATGTGGTCAACTCTCAAAACTTTGAATTTTGTATTCATAACATACCTCCTAGTAGTTACATATAATTTCTCTGCTTCTCAAATACTAGAATTAAGAAATATTAGATAATATTAACGCAATACTTGACGTAATAGCCCGGCAACAACAGTGTACGGGTCTTGTTCCCGTCTTTCAATTGACAGTACTAAAGAGTCAAAATTTCCACCAGTTGTAATATGTTTGAGCACATACCGGCCAATTTGTTCATCAAGAAGCGCAAGTAATTCGTTTTTAGTGCGTTCAGTACGACGTACAGCCAATTGTCCGGACTGTTTCAAGTGTTGAAAATGTTCATCGATAGCAGCAATAAGTTCAGAGATGCCATCACCTTTGCTGGCCACCGTCCGTTTTACCAGCGGCCGCCAGTCAACCTGACTCTGATTTAAATCAAGCATCATCTCTATTTCGGTGTTAAGGCGGTCGACGCCATCCCTGTCAGCTTTGTTGATGGCAAATATGTCGGCAATTTCTAAAATACCCGCTTTAATAGCCTGAATGTCATCGCCAAGGCCAGGAACCAGTACCACCATGGTGGTGTCAGCAGCTTTGACCACATCCACTTCAGACTGGCCAACCCCCACTGTCTCAATGAAGATAACGTCTTTGCCGGCAGCATCCAGTATTTTAACGGCGTCAGCCGTTTTACGCGATAAGCCGCCTAAGCTTCCCCTTGTACCCATACTCCGGATGAAAACACCTTCATCGAGCGTAAGTTCATTCATCCGGATACGGTCGCCTAAAATAGCCCCACCGGAAAAAGGGCTGGTCGGGTCAACGGCAATAATCCCGATGGTCTTTCCTTGACGGCGGTATTCTTTAGCCAGCTTATCGGTAAGTGTGCTTTTACCGGCGCCGGGAGGTCCGGTAATACCGATAACGTGCGCTTTACCGGTGTGGGGATAGAGTTTTTGCATGATCTCGACGGCTTCGTCATATTCGTTTTCCACAGCGGTGATGGCGCGGGCCAAGGCCCGTTTGGACCCTGCCAGCACCTCTTCAACAATATTCATCAATATCACCTGCACAGTTACGCAATTAACGTAAAGCTGCAAAATATTATTTAAAAATATTATTTTACGTTAGTTTTGATAAATTCAATAATGCTGCTGGTCGGGGTGCCAGGAGTAAATACTTCGGCAACACCGGCGGCTTTGAGGCCAGGAATGTCAGCATCAGGAATAACACCGCCGCCGATAATCAGCACATCATTTAAGCCTTTTTGCTTACACAAGTCGACAACACGGGGGAAGAGGTGGTTATGAGCGCCGGATAACAGGCTCATAGCCACTACATTTACGTCTTCTTGCAGAGCTGCTTCAACAATTTGCTCCGGAGTCTGCCGGAGACCGGTATAAATTACTTCAAAACCGGCGTCACGGAGAGCGCGGGCTACGACTTTGGCGCCGCGGTCATGACCGTCCAGGCCAGGCTTTGCTACCAATACTCTAATACGTTTTTCCATCGTTGTCCCTCCTACTTAAGCTTATAAGCTTACATGTGCTTCGTATTCACCGAATACTTTACGCATTACGCCACAAATTTCTCCAAGAGTTGCATAGGCCTTAACGGCATCAAGAATAAGCGGCATAAGATTGACGCTCTCATCTTTACAACCGGCTTCAAGCGCAGCAAGTTTATCTTTAACAGCTGCGTTATCGCGGCGGGCACGCAGTTCAGCCAGCTTTTTCTTTTGCAGTTCGCCGACAGACGCGTCGACGCGCAGCAGACCTTCGACCGGTTTTTCTTCAATTTGAAACTGGTTGACACCAACAATAATGCGTTGTTTGTTTTCCACTTCCATCTGCCATTTGTAGGCGCTTTCTTGAATTTCGCGCTGAATATAGCCTTTTTCGATGGCCACAACAGCACCGCCCATGTCGTCAATTTTCTTGATGTATTCCCAAGCTTCTTTTTCGATTTGATTGGTAAGGGCTTCAATATAGTAGGAACCGGCCAGCGGGTCAACAACATCAGCCAAACCGCTTTCGTAAGCCACGATTTGCTGGGTGCGGAGCGCGATACGTACCGAATCTTCGGTTGGCAGCGCCAACGCCTCGTCTTTGGAGTTGGTGTGGAGTGACTGGGTACCGCCAAGTACTGCCGCCGCCGTCTGGAGAGCAACGCGAATAATATTGTTGTCAGGCTGCTGGGCGGTAAGCATGGAACCGGCAGTCTGAGTATGTACGCGCAGCATCCAGGACTTGGGGTTGGTAGCACCAAAACGCTCTTTCATCACTTTAGCCCATATGCGGCGGGAAGCACGGAACTTGGCAACTTCTTCAAGCACATTATTATGGGCGTTCCAGAAGAAGGACAAACGTCCCGCAAAATCGTCGACGTTAAGGCCGGCTTTAATTGCAGCATCTACATAAGCAATACCGTCGGCGATGGTAAAGGCGATCTCCTGAGTAGCGGTCGAGCCGGCTTCACGGATATGGTAGCCGGAGATCGAAATAGTATTCCAGTTAGGAACATTTTTCGAGCAATATTCGAAGATATTAGTAATAAGCCGCATGGAAGGCTTAGGCGGGAATATATAAGTACCACGCGCAGCATATTCTTTAAGAATATCATTTTGGATGGTGCCGTTAAGCTTGTCAGGGCTTACGCCTTGCTTCTCGGCAACCGCAATGTACATGGCCAAAAGTACGGAAGCCGGAGCATTGATGGTCATGGAAGTTGATACTTTTCCCAGGTCAATGCCGTCAAACAGGATTTCCATATCAGCTAAAGAGTCGATTGCCACGCCTACTTTACCTACTTCGCCCTCAGAAATGGGATCATCTGAATCATAACCGATCTGGGTCGGCAAGTCGAAAGCGCAGGACAAACCTGTGCCACCCGACTCTAGCAGGTAGCGGTAACGCTTATTGGACTCTTCAGCAGTTGAAAAACCGGCATACATACGCATAGTCCAGAAACGGCCACGGTACATAGTCGGCTGCACACCGCGAGTGAACGGATATTGTCCCGGAAAACCAATATCTCTTTCATAATCAGTACCCTCAATATCAAGCGGGGTGTAGAGCCTGTTGTGAGGGAGATTTTTGCGTTCTGGGAATTTTGCTAATGCCTTTTCCACCTTGCCGGTGTACTCAGCCATTTTTTGTTTTATTGATTCGTCAACCATTTTTTCTTCCTCCTTCGTACTGAAGTTTTAGTGTGTCATTACTATACAACATAGTCTCAGAAATAGACGATAGATCCCCTGCCATAACTGCAAGCCCTTGACTCGCCTTTGCCATCTCATTGATTGACCTTTCCTGGGCGTATACTGTCTCATCTATTCGCATCACCTTTTCATTCATCGCAGCTATAGAGTCCTGAGTTTTTTTTAGCGCAATATAGATACCCTTAACTGAATCTGAACTTTCCGCTGCTAATTTGCGCACTTCTTCTGCCACTACGCTAAAGCCCCTGCCGGCCTCGCCTACCCTGGCAGCTTCAATCGCAGCGTTAAGCCCAAGGAGGTTCGTTTGGTTTGAGATCTTTTTAATGAAATTTACAATTTCGTCAGTTTGTCGGATAGTGTTAGCCAAATCTTTACTTAATTCTTCCAACTGACTGCTAGTTACTGATAACTCACGTGCCCCTGCCGCTAGTTCTTCCATTCCGGCGGTGAACTCCTCAGAAGAAGCAGCTAATTCACTGGCTATTGTATTGATTTTTTCCTGGTTGGTTATCGTCTGGGTCGTTACGATACAGCCAATGACCTGATCTCCTTCCTTCACTGGAAAGCCGCATGCCAGGTAGGGTATTCCAAATACCGAATTATCACGAGAAATCATACTGGTTACTTGAGTTCCAGTCCTCATGCACTCTTCGCTGATTTGTCCTTTAGCAGCCTCCCCAGGCTTTATTCCCAGGTCAAAAAACCGCCCCGGCACATAGGCAGTATAGACGCGGTCTTTAATTACCGAAACACCTATATCCTCGGCCATGATTTGATTAATATACGGAGCCATTTCTGTAAACATCCTTAGAATTTCTTCCCCAGAATGCCGTTGCATACCTATTCCTCCATTTTGGTCCATAAATAACCAACTAGCTTTCCATAATTACTTATTTTTTGATAAAATTGAATTCACCCTTACCCATTACAGCTACTCTATAATTTCAGAAAAATATATGACAGTGACAAGGTCAGAAGGATTTATTATTTTCCCAAACGACTCATTATACCAAACAATAAATTCATCAACAGTATTTAAATTTAAATTTTCTCCATTTATGTCCCGGTTTGTTAATAACGATAGGGGTTTTACAAGCACCTGGTCGATGAAGGCGGTATATAATTTTGTCCGATTAGTATAAATTCCCCCGAATAAGACGCTTACAATCTCACCTTCCGTATACTGACCTGTTTTATCTCCGTGACGAATAGTACATAGTTTACTGCGATTGATCAAGGAGCTATAACATTCGGGCAAAGAAAAATTTATGGCATGCATAAATGTACCTCAAAAAACTAATCGCTTTCTGTCAAAAATTTAGTTAGAGCAACTCATTTATCAGAGTAGGTTCCGTTCCCTAAGAAACGAAACCTACTATTTACCTAAGTATGACTACTCTCATCCGTAGAAAAATCCCCAACATTCAAGCTGGGTTTAGGTTACTTGCCAAACGGGCTAACTGTAATCCCTTCTTGAATTAGTTTAGCTCTAATTTCTTTGATCATATCAACTGCTCCCGGAGTATCGCCATGTACACAAATGGTCTGTGCTTTTAGTACCACTTCTGACCCGTCTATGGCCTTAACATTACCTGTCTTAATAAGATTCAGCACCCTGTCGGCAACTTCTTGCGTATTGTGTATTACCGCCCCTGACTGCCTTCGGGGAACAAGCGTGCCGTCCTTAGTATAAGCACGGTCGGCGAAGGCTTCTTCAACATATTTAACACCTGCGGCTTGAGCTGCCTGGACCATTACGGAACCACAGGAACAAACCATATAAAGAGTCGGGTCTACTCTTCTTATCGCCTCAGCAATGGCCGCAGCTACATTAATATCTTTTTCCGCCATGTTATATAACGCTCCATGAGCCTTAACATGCTGCAAAGTAAGCCCCTCTGATTTACACATTCCTATCAAAGCACCAATTTGATAAACTACATCTGCGTATATCTCATCTTTTGATGCCGCTAAAGCCCGTCGACCAAACCCAACTAAGTCAGGAAAGGAAGGATGCGCCCCGATAGCCAAGTTATATTGCTTAGCTTTCTTGATGGTTTTTAATATATTACTAGGGTCAGATGCATGAAAACCACACGCTACATTAATGGATGTGACATAAGGCATTGCTGCCTCGTCATGCCCAAGAGTGTAAACCCCAAAACTTTCTCCCATATCACAATTCAAATCAATCCGCATTGACTAAACCTCCAAGTAAAAAAGTTTATGCCTTTTCAAAGCAAGGATTATTCCAGTTCCTTTCCTTTTGATTCAGGGATAAGGAAGATAGTTGCTCCAGCAAGCAAATAAGCGAGAGAAGTAAGACCCAGTGCCGATCCCATACCATAAATTCCTGCAAAATAACCTATAACCATCGGGGAAACCGCACTCAGCATGCGACCAACATTATAGGTAAAACCAACCCCCAAACCTCTTGCCCTGGTAGGAAAGCACTCAGAACAAAATGCACCAAAACCGCTAAATGCGCCTGAGCCAAACATACCGACAAGTGGTCCTAGCAACAGGATGGTATTTGCGTCACGAACAGTACCATAAACATATACTAAGACTGCGGCAACAGCCAGATAGGACGCAAAGACGGGGCGACGGCCAAACTTGTCGGCAAAGAAACCGAATGTCACATAACCTACCCAAGCACCAAGCATTGAGGGAATCATAAACCCGGAGGATTTTAGCACACTTAGTCCTGCTCCACCCTTTTCAACAGGTGTGCTCAAATATCCCGGCATCCAGGTAAACAGGCCCCAATACGCGAACATCAAGAACGTACTTGCAAATGTGATAACGATTGTATAGCGAATAAGGTCGGCACGGAATATTTGAAAGAAGTCGAGTTTTGTACTCTTCTTTTCTTCGCGCGCTTTCTTCCACATCTCAGTTTCTTCAACAGCCAAGGCAAGCCAGATGAGCAAAAATATTCCTGGAATAATGCCTATAATAAAGAGTGTCCGCCAGCCCCAAAGCGGAAGGACAAACATGGCCGCAATTGCAGCCATTACATAGCCAAAGGCCCATCCACTCTGCATAATCCCAATGGCTTTACCACGATGTTTTCCAGACCATGTCTCAGATATCAAAAGTACACCGGCCGTCCACTGTCCGCCCATACCCAACCCTAAAATTGTACGGGCTATCGCCAACTGTACAAGATTTTGGGTCAGACCGCTAAGTCCTGTGAAAATTGAAAATAAAAGAATTGTCGCCATAATCCCTTTTTTACGGCCAAGTTTATCGGCAACCGCGCCAGCTCCTATGCCACCGATCGCGGAAGAGAACAAGGTGACTGTGGCCAGAAAACCGGCTTCAACAGGATTTAAGTTCCATTCTTTCAGTAGGGTGGTTAATGCAAAAGCATACACCATGACGTCAAATGCATCAAGTGCATAACCAAAAAAACCAGCCGCAAGTGCATTCCATTCCTTGCGGGTAACTTCCCGCCACCAAGATTTTGAAGCCACCCCAGCCTCCGGGATCTCTGTAACTCTCACTGGATCCATTACCATACCTCCATCCAAATTCTTTTTTTAGCTATATAGTATCCAATAAAGATTTACAGGCATGATGTTAGTATAAGCGTAAGTCAAGCGCCAACGGTGGAGCGTTACTAACAACACGCCTAGAAAAAAATCTTTATTGGATTTCATATAGTAATACCACTGAAGAATTAGAAACACTATTTACTTAAAATGCTGATAAGTCTTCATCACGAATATCACAGATAAACATATGCCCGGGAGCATGAGTAATCATCAAGTCAGGTTTTACTTTCATCGCTACCGCCTGAGGAGTAACTCCACAAGCCCAAAAAACAGGTACTTCTCCCGGATTAATCGTCACCGGATCACCAAAATCGGGTTTACTTATATCTTTAATGCCGATGCTGCTAGGAGACCCTATATGTACAGGAGCCCCATGGACAGCCGGAAACCTCGACGTTACCTGCACGGCGCGCACAACCATTTCTTCAGGAATAGGTCGCATGCTGACAACAATCGGACCGGAAAATACTCCAGCCGGACGACATTCAATATTTGTTATGTACATCGGAACATTGCAGTTCTCCTCGATATGCCTCACAGGTATTTGGTTTTTTAGCAAGGCTGTCTCAAATGAAAAACTACAGCCTAATAAAAAAGCAACCAAGTCTTTAGTCCAATACTTTTCTAAATCAAGAACTTCTTCGTGCAGTTGGCCTTTTTTGTACACCCGATACTTCGGTATATCGTACCGCAAGTCAGCCCCTGTCGCTACCATCTTAGGCTCGGGCGACCCTACCTCTGTAACATCAAGAATAGGGCATGGTTTAGGATTGCGTTGAGCAAACAGTAAAAAATCATATGCCAACTCTTTGGGTAAAATGGCTAAGTTGGCCTGAGTATAGCCCTGTGCTATGCCAGCAGTTGGTCTTACCAGATTGTTTTGCCGAATCAAATTTCTCACATCTTTTGGGTCCATATAGGATAAGTTCCCCATTATAAAAATTCCCCCTCATCCTTAAAATTTAGATAATCGAAGCTTAGCCAAATACGAAAGTGATTTCAAATATATACCATAAAATTCCTCAAGAATGCGTTTTGCCGCTTCTGCCTCCTTTCTTTGGCGTGTTGTAGATTGGCATTTATCCCCCCCTTGATCTAGGATATATACTCTTCCACCTGAACTTTATAAGCCTGTTGGTTAACAACAATGCTGAAGTGCCGAACAAGACCAGAAGAATTCTTTTGATCATGGAAACTCCGAACAATATCCGTATAACGTTGCTGTTCTTCTTTGAAGGCGTCTATCGCCTCATTTTCCGAGCACAAACTGAAATGAACCAAATCCCCTGGCTTAGCCTGTGCCAGCTTCGACAAATCCGGACTTATGACAGTGCCGATTTTCGCATATCCCCCGGTAGTTTGTCGGTCTGCCATCATGATTATGGGCATACCATGCGCCGGTACTTGAATTGCTCCGAAAGGCAAAGCATCTGAGACTATATCCGCTTTATTGACATGCGTAATCTTAGGACCTACTAGCCGATAACCCATCCGGTCCGCTTCGTCAGTAATTACGTACTCATTGTTTAAAAAGGTCGTTATCGCTTCTGCGGTAAACATATCAGCCTGCGGACCCAAAAGAACCCTTAAAGATATGTTTTGATCATAACAGGGAATATACTGAGCTTCCAACACTCGTGTCTGAATCCCATTTTCTATGTCTTCTATATCTTGGGCAATATTCAATACATCCCCCTGGCGAAGAGCCCTTCCCTCTAATCCTCCAATTTTAGCCCGCGTATAAGTAGAGCGGCTACCTAACACGCTTGGCACATCAATTCCTCCGCGAACTGCCAGATACGCTCTGCAACCGGTTACTGCATACTCAAATTTCAGTTCGCTTCCTTTTCGAACAACAAAAGATGACCAGTTATTAACACCTACACCATCTAGCTTTGCTTGCATGTCAGCGCCGCAGATAGCGACGAGTTGACTCTCATCAAATTTAAATGTTGCACCAAGTATGGTCATCTCAATAACAGCAGCACCAGCTTTGTTACCGACCAATAAATTGGCAACCCGGTAAGCATAGCGGTCCATTGCTCCCGCAACCGGCATCCCGTATGCCTGGTAACCCCATCGCCCATTATCTTGAATAGTTGTAAAGAAACCTGGGTTTATCGTTGTAAACATATGTTCACCCTTTCTGCAGGCTTGTGATCTCAGGACTGTAAGTGCCAGCATCTACCTCTCTACGGATTTCAAAGAATTCGTCTACAGATACAGGCTTAAATTGCAAATAATCGCCTGCTGCGAACAGGAACGGATTAGTAGCAGCGGGATTAAACGCTTTTATCGGTGTACGCCCAATTAACCGCCACCCGCCAGGGCTGTCCACAGGATAAAATCCTGTTTGACTTCCCGCAATACCAACAGACCCTGCTGGAATTTGCACTCTAGGCTTCTCTAAACGCGGAGTGGCAATTTTTTCTGACATACCGCCTAGATAAGGAAATCCAGGTGTAAATCCCAGCATGTATACCAGATAGGGAGTAGAAGTATGTATATTCACTACCTCGTCGACTGAAATTCCATTGTGCTGAGCCACAAACTCTAAGTCAGGGCCAAACTCACCACCGTAACACACTGGAATTTGTACAATATTGGTAACTTCCTTGCTCTCTTCCGAATGAAACATTTTTTCTTCTGCCGCAATCCGTTCGATTTGTTCACTTAAATCTTTACGACTTATTTTAAGAGGATCAAAATATACCAGCAAAGATCGGTACGTTGGCACAATTTCTAGAATTGCCATGTCTGGTTCCGAGATTAGCCTTCTCGCCAGTTGATGAACCTTACGATTTACCGCTTCACTAATTTCCTTGCCAAACTCTATAACCAGTCCTTGTTCTCCCGCGTTTAACAATTCTATTCCATTCACCTTTTCCACCAACTCCCTCATCCATATCAGAGTATTATTTAGAAAATTCGCATTCTTATAAACACACTAGTTATATTTAAATAAGAATCGCAACCTCTTTGGCACACATAATATCATTGCAGTAATCTTCTGTAAATTTGAAATGTTAAATAGGGTAATTCGATTTTATTGAAGACCAGTTTTATATGCAGATATACCGTAGTATTCCATTCTCATAAACCATGGTATAGGTAGAGAACGCACAAGGATAGCCAGCCCTTGTGCGTTCTTCTGCCATGATTCTCACTGGGAAAACAAGTGCAACCATGACATACGCAGATCAGACTTTTACATTACGTGCGTGAATAATATTAAACTGCACAAAAGCTTTATTAAGGAAAAACTCCGCGAAGCTTTTTAGTTTTGACTACTCTTTCCAGGGCTACCATATAAGCAGCTAATCGCAACGATACCCCTTTATCAACATGCACCTGCCAGACCTCATCAAATGCTTTTTTCATAATCTTCTCTAAGTTACTATTTATGTAATCTTCATCCCATGTAAAGGATTGTTCGTTTTGCACCCACTCAAAGTATGAAACCACCACTCCCCCAGCATTAGCCAGAATGTCCGGAACAACAATTACTCCCTTTTTCTCCAGGATTTCGTCGGCTTGTTTAGTGGTAGGGCCATTGGCCGCTTCGACTATTATTTTGGCGCGGATATTATTTACATTTTCCTCTTTTATTTGGTTTTCAAGTGCCGCCGGAATAAGTACATCAACATTAAGTTCCAATAATTCCTCATTTGTAATTACCTCAATACCGGCTTCGTTATAACCTACAAGCAGGCGTTTATTATCCTCGGCATAGCGTGTGGCGGCTTCAATATCAATGCCATCTTGCTTATAAAGCGCACAAGATGCGTCGCTAATGGCCACAATTTTAAAACCATTTTTCTGTAAAAGTTGTGCGGCTACGCCGCCGACATTACCGAAACCCTGAATTGCAACGGTTTTTCCTTGCTTTTCAAGCCCCAGTGTTTCCAGCAGGTTAAGGAGTGAAAACATGACACCCCTCCCAGTGGCCTCTCGCCTTCCCAGTGAACCACCGATTTCAAGGGGTTTCCCTGTCACCACGGCCGGCACCACATGCCCTTTGAAGGTGCTGTACGTATCCATGATCCAAGCCATGACTTGTGCGTCAGTATTGACATCAGGGGCCGGCACATCCTGTTCTGGCCCTAGAATGGGCAAAATCATCGCCGTATAGCGTCTAGTCATATTTTTTAATTCTGATTGACTTAGCTTAGAGGGGTCACACCTTACACCGCCTTTTGCCCCGCCATACGGTATGTTGACAACAGCGCATTTCCAGGTCATCCAGGCTGCCAACGCCTTTACTTCGTCCAGATCAGACGCCGGATGAAATCTTATCCCCCCCTTGCAGGGTCCCCGCGTACTGCTGTGCTGTACTCTGTAACCTGTAAAAACTTCCGTGCGTCCATCATCCATAACCACCGGCACAGAAACTATCAGCTCCCGTTCCGGTTGACGCAACGTGATGTAATCATTAATGCTTAATCCGAGTCTCATCGCAGCATCATCAAGAACATCAAGCATGTTTTGATACGGATTATACTTTTCGGACATTCTTCTTCCCCCAGTTCACTTTTGTTTAATAAATTATAATTTTATTGATGAAAACCCTAACTCTAGCGCCAGCTTATTGGCCTCTTCCGTACCTTTAGGCACTCGGGCCAGTACGGCTCTTTCCAACGCCCCCGAGCTGACTGCTCTAGTAAGCTTGGCTACACTGCCGAGCGCAATAATATTGGCGAATAACTCCCGGCCAAGCTGTTCCTTGGCAATCTTAGTGATTGGTACTGAATACACATGCCTAAATGTATCAGGTACTTCTTTCACAAATGTGCTGTCAACCAGCAGTACACCGTCTTCTTTTAGATCACCGCCATATTTGTTGAGTGCCTCTTGGGTCATCGCCAAAACAAAATCCGGGTTAATTACCTTAGGATATTGAATAGGCTCTTCACTGATGATAACTTCTGATTTACTGGAACCGCCTCGCGCCTCCGGTCCATAGGACTGAGACTGAACTGCTTCCTTATCGTCGCCGATGGCAGCTTCCGCCAGTATTATTCCTGCCAAGATTAAGCCTTGGCCGCCTGAGCCGCTTAAACGAAATTCCATCATATTACTTACCACTCCCCATTGCCCGCTTAATTACTTTCTGGTACTCGGTCACATATTCGAAGCCTTCGCCTTGATACAGTACACCGATCGGAAATTTACCCTCAATCTGCTCCGGTTTCATTTTTGCCATAGCATCAACCATAATGGCGTTGTCCCGCTGCCATTTGATCATGTTAGCCGGACTACCCATTTTGTTTTGACGGCCAAATGATATCGGACAAGCAGTAATTGCTTCAACGATAGCGAAGCCTTTATGGCAAATAGCCTTTGCAATGAGTTCTGTCAGTAATGTTGCATGGTAAGTTGTTGCCCGAGCAATAAACGTAGCACCCGCCCCTTTTGCCAAGTCGCAAAGGTCGAATGGTCTATCAACATTGCCATATGGCGCGGTGGTGGCCATACCCCTATGCGGAGTCAGCGGCGAATATTGACCGCCCGTCATACCATAGATGTTGTTATTGAATACAACTACGGTAAGATTGATGTTACGGCGAGCGGCGTGAATGAAGTGGTTGCCGCCGATTGCAGTAGCGTCACCATCTCCGGTGAGTACTATCACGTTGTGATCGGGTTTGGTCAGCTTAACGCCGGTAGCAAATGGGATAGCGCGTCCGTGTGCGGTATGCAGGGTATCAAAATTGAGGTAACCTGAGGCACGAGACGAACAGCCGATACCTGATACAATAGCTGTCTGATCCTGATTAAGCCCAAGTTTGTCAATTGCTCTGACCACACAAGCTGTGACAATGCCGTTGCCACAGCCGGGACACCAAATATGTGGCAATTTGGGACGAAAGTATTTGGTTATTAATTCTTCCACGATGTTCCCCCTCCTTATCGGGCTGCATTGATAGCTTCAAGCATTTCGCTTGGCGTAATGGGTTCGTTGTTCCACTTAGCAAGGGAAACAACTTTAGTGTTGCTGCGGACAATCTGGCGTACCTCATTGACATATTGGCCATAATTCATTTCAGCCACAATGATAACCTTAACTTTCTCAGCTAGTTGCAAAAGCTGTTTCTCCGGCGCTGGCCAGATAGTAATCGGACGGAATAAACCAGCCTTGACACCCTGTGTGCGGGCGGCGTCAATTGCGGCGTAAGCGCTGCGCGCAGTACCGCCAAAAGCGATGACAGCTATTTCTGCGTCATTTAGTTCGACTTCTTCGTATTTCACTATATCGTCAATGTTCCCCGTGATTTTGGTATGAAGCCTGTCAATCATCTCATGAGTAACAGCATTACTGCCAGTTGGGAAGCCGGTATAGTCGTGGACCAGACCGGTGGTATGGAAGCGATAGCCTTCGCCGTAAGCTGGCATAGGAGGCACTCCGTCTTCATCCGGTTTAAAGGGCTGAAATTTACCGGGAGGAAGTGTCGGTTTCTTTCTATTTTTAATATTCAGTCCATTTATGTCAGGCATTACAAATTTTTCGCGCATATGTCCGATAATCTCATCTAACAAAAGAATGACAGGAGTGCGGTATTTTTCAGCCAAGTTGAATGCCTCGATAGTCAGTGTGAAACATTCGGGAACACTGGCCGGACTAATAGCGATTACGCCTCTGTCTCCGTGTGATCCCCAACGGGCTTGCATAATATCGCCTTGTGCGGGAGAAGTCGGTTGACCGGTACTTGGGCCGGTACGCTGCACGTTTACAATTACACAAGGTACTTCGGCTATGGACGCATAACCAATGAGCTCCTGTTTCAGAGAAAACCCAGGACCGCTGGTTGCAGTTAATGATTTAGTCCCGGCTAGAGAGCCGCCGATGACGGCAGCTATGCCAGCAATCTCGTCTTCCATTTGTATAAAAGTACCACCAACTTGCGGAAGTCTTTTTGCGAGCAACTCAGCTACTTCAGTCGAGGGAGTAATGGGATAACCGGCAAAAAACCGGGCTCCTGCAGCAATAGCTCCTTCGGCACAGGCGTGATTGCCCTGCATTAATACTGCTTTAGCCATTGAATTTGTTCCTCCTAAATTACTTTTTTCTGGACAAAGATGGCATAGTCCGGACAACGTAATTCACATTGACCACAACTAATGCACTCAGCTTCACGAGCAACTTTGATTTTGCCTAGTTCATCTAATTCGAGAACTTTTTTGGGGCAAAACTCTATGCAAATGCCACAGCCCTTGCAATATAGAGCGTTCGTTTTCAAATTCATCTGCTTCACTCCCTCCCATAAACAATTAATCATGAGTTTTAACACAATTAAACTATATGTTTGTATATAGTATAAAGTATACAAGAATTATGTATTCAATATATTGTATACTTTATAAACCCAAACTAGACCTAGCGTACTGTTTCCAAAGATACCCGTTGCCTACAAGTATAAAAATATGGAGTTTTTTCTCTTGAATATTTCAAATGTTATTAATTATCTTGTTAATTATAATATCATCAATATGAGTATACGTAAATTTGAAAGATTAGATGCGATAGTTCGATTTTGTTGAAGATAGTAAGGATGATAATCATGCTGAACGCAGGAGGCTCTTCCGCTTCAAGCACGTACCGCAAAATAAAAGCCACGAAGTTAATTATTCCTGCTGAAAAGGAATAATTAACTTCGTGGCTTGGTGGACAATTAATTATTAATTATATTTGTCATCTTTAACAAGCAACTTTATATTATAACGCTAATAGTTATAGTATATTTTAATATTATTAGCAACTATAAATCTTAACTATTCTTGCACACAAAAAGCACTCACAAATGTGAGTGCTCTGGATATTAAAATGGCTCCTCGAGTAGGACTCGAACCTACGACCGATCGGTTAACAGCCGATTGCTCTACCAACTGAGCTATCGAGGAATATATTCGTGAGTTCGTGTGTTCGAGGTTCGCAAGTTCGAAAACTGCGTTTCCCGGATACATTCCCTCAAAACTGTCACAGAAGAAAGACTGCGCAATATAGGATGTTCCTCGCTAACGCTCGGAACTAAGCGATTCGCACCAATCAGCCTTCGCCTCTCGGCTCGCCTTCTTGGGCTCTCTGCTTATCGCTTTCGCTCTCAAACTTTTGGCTCGCTTGTTTAAGTCAAGTCCTCGGCCGATTAGTACCAGTCAGCTCAATGGATTGCTCCACTTACACACCTGGCCTATCTACCTTATCATCTGTAAGGGGCCTTACTTCTTTCGAATGACAGACCTCATCTTAAGGCTGGTTTCACGCTTAGATGCTTTCAGCGTTTATCCTTTCCGGACGTAGCTACCCAGCTGTACTCCTGGCGGAATAACTGGTACACCATTGGTCCGTCCACTCCGGTCCTCTCGTACTAGGAGCAGTTCCCTTCAAGTCTCTTGCGCCCGCGATGGATAGGGACCGAACTGTCTCACGACGTTCTGAACCCAGCTCACGTACCACTTTAATGGGCGAACAGCCCAACCCTTGGGACCTACTTCAGCCCCAGGATGTGATGAGCCGACATCGAGGTGCCAAACCTCCCCGTCGATATGGACTCTTGGGAGAGATTAGCCTGTTATCCCCAGGGTAGCTTTTATCCGTTGAGCGATGGCCCTTCCACTCGGTACCACCGGATCACTAAGCCCGACTTTCGTCCCTGCTCGTCCTGTACGACTCGCAGTCAAGCTCCCTTCTGCCTTTACACTCTTCGCGCGATTTCCATCCGCGCTGAGGGAACCTTTGGGCGCCTCCGTTACTCTTTCGGAGGCGACCGCCCCAGTCAAACTGCCCGCCTGACACTGTCCCGAGTCTCGTTACTCCTTCGGTTAGAATTCCGGTAAATCAAGGGTGGTATCCCAACACCGACTCCACTGAAACTTGCGTCCCAGCTTCTCTGTCTCCCACCTATCCTGTACATCATTTACCAAAACTCAATGTCAGGTTGCAGTAAAGCTCCATGGGGTCTTTCTGTCCAGTCGCGGGTAACCTGCATCTTCACAGGTATTTCAATTTCACCGGGTCCCTCGTTGAGACAGTGCCCAAGTCGTTACACCTTTCGTGCGGGTCGGAACTTACCCGACAAGGAATTTCGCTACCTTAGGACCGTTATAGTTACGGCCGCCGTTTACCGGGGCTTCAGTTCGCAGCTTCGATTGCTCTAACCGCTCCCCTTAACCTTCCGGCACCGGGCAGGTGTCAGCACCTATACGTCAGCTTTCGCTTTAGCAGGCACCTGTGTTTGTGGTAAACAGTCGCTTGGGCCTCTCTTTTGCAACCTCTTTATGCTTCCACCGTTTCAAGTGTACACATCCGAGGCTCCCCTTTTCCCGAAGTTACGGGGACATTTTGCCGAGTTCCTTAACGAGGGTTCTCCCGCGCACCTTAGGATTCTCTCCCCGCCTACCTGTGTCGGTTTGCGGTACGGGCACCTTTTGTCTCGCTAGAAGCTTTTCTTGACAGCCGGGGATCAGCAAGTTCGCTCTTATTTCTAACAGCTCCCCGTCACTCCTCAGGCTTTTCGCATCACGGATTTGCCTGTGATGCACCCTACAAGTTTAGACGCGACTTTCCATCCTCGCGCTTGCCTGCCCTTCTGTGTCACTCCTTCGCTCAATCGACTCCGGGTGGTACTGGAATGTTAACCAGTTGTCCATCGCCTACGCATCCTCGCCTCGGCTTAGGTCCCGACTGACTCTGAGCGGACGATCCTTCCTCAGAAACCCTTAGGCTTTCGGTGGACAAGATTCTCACTTGTCTTTTCGCTACTCATACCGGCATTCTCACTTCTATACTCTCCAGTACTCCTTCCGGTATACCTTCACCGGGTATAGAACGCTCCCCTACCATAACGGTAGGCAGTCAACAGGTTTCAGGATTCTGGAAGTTACGAGTTAACATTCTCTCTTAATCGATATAGCTGTTTACTAATTACTTCATATTCCAATCATTTCATATCCTCCGATTCCTGCTGCCTGTTGACAGCCTACCGCTATCCATAGCTTCGGTTCCGTACTTTAGCCCCGGTCATCTTCGGCGCACAATCTCTCGACCAGTGAGCTATTACGCACTCTTTGAATGGTGGCTGCTTCTAAGCCAACATCCTGGTTGTTTCGGAAATTGCACATCCTTTGCCACTTAGTACGGCATTCGGGACCTTAGCTGATGGTCTGGGCTGTTTCCCTCTTGACCACGGATCTTATCACTCGTAGTCTGACTCCCAAGTTTTGAGTACAGCCATTCGCAGTTTGACAAGGTTCAGTAACCTAAACGGCCCCTAGCCCTATCAGTGCTCTACCGTCTGTACTTACCTCTTGAGGCTAGCCCTAAAGCTATTTCGGGGAGAACCAGCTATCTCCGCGTTCGATTGGCATTTCACCCCTATCCACAACTCATCCCAAAGCTTTTCAACGCTCACGGGTTCGGGCCTCCACGCATTTTTACCTGCGCTTCACCCTGGTCATGGATAGATCACTGCGGTTTCGGGTCTACAATAACTAACTTTCCGCCCTCTTGAGACTCGCTTTCGCTCCGGCTCCGTGTTTTCCACTTAACCTCGCTAGTTACTGTAACTCGCCGGTTCATTCTTCAATAGGCACGCCGTCGACCTTTTAACGGTCTTCGACTGCTTGTAGACATACGGTTTCAGGTTCTCTTTCACTCCCCTCCCGGGGTGCTTTTCACCTTTCCCTCACGGTACTATGCGCTATCGGTCGCCAAGGAGTATTTTGCCTTGGAGGGTGGTCCCCCCTGCTTCCCACAGGGTTCCTCGTGTCCCGTGGTACTCTGGATTCCAGCCGTTTCGCCTCTGTCTTTCGCCTACAGGGCTGTTACCTTCTGCGGCCTACCTTTCCAGGTAGTTCGACTAGACCTGGCTCAACTTCCGCCGGTCCTCAACCCCAAAGAGCAAAAGCTCTCTGGTTTGGGCTCTTCCCCGTTCGCTCGCCGCTACTTAGGGAATCTCGTTTGATTACTTTTCCTCCGGGTACTTAGATGTTTCAGTTCCCCGGGTGCCCTCCTAACCTAAGTTAGGTGACGGTGCATTATCACCGCCGGGTTCCCCCATTCGGATATTCATGGATCAGTGCCTGCTTGCGGCTCCCCATGACTTTTCGCAGCTTACCGCGTCCTTCGTCGGCTCTTGGCGCCCAGGCATCCGCCGTATGCCCTTATTAACTTGACTTAGCTGCAACTGTCTATAAACAGCCATCTGCGTTGTTGGTACTCAACCCGATTGTTTGCGTACACCAGTACGCGGCACTGCTCGGGTTTCCGTTCCGCCTAGCATCTGTCCATTTCTAGCCAGTTTCGCGTTGCCATGTTCATAGCTTACGTTTTGCCTTTAGTTCGTCCTAATTGCGCTGCGCACATCGAATCCAGAATACACAGTGTGACGGCCTGTTGGCCATGGCCTGCGCATCAGCTGGTTCGATAGAACGCTGTTAAGTTACTTCTACATATCTACATATGAGAGGTATTACTTTACTTTGCTTTCTTCTGTGCAGTTTTCAAGGAACATCGGAAAAGCTATGTTATCACATTGTACCGTATATTTCAACAGGTATTCGTGGTAACTGAGATTGCTTCACTTCGTTCGCAATGACCAAGGGGTTAAAAACCATCGTTATTGCGTCATTGCGAGCGCCAGCGTGACAATCTCACTTTTTTTGCTTTTCCCTAAACCAGCAACTTCCTATTCTCCCGGGCCGTTTCCAGCCAAGTACCTTTGGCGTTTGCATGCTTAACTTCCGTGTTCGGTATGGGAACGGGTGGAACCATGCAGCTATCGTCACTGGATATATGGTGGAGATAAGCGGGATCGAACCGCTGGCCTCTTGAATGCCATTCAAGCGCTCTCCCAGCTGAGCTATATCCCCACGATTTTGTTGTCAGGAATACTTATGTTATCACAGTTCACCGTGTATTTCAACAGGTATTTTGTGGTAACCGAGATTGCTTCACTTGCGTTCGCAATGACGATTGGATTTTAACCCCGGTCATTGCTAGCACCGTCGCCTATGAGACCATATTCGAAGCATAAAGTCATTGAATAGTGCTTAACTAGGCATTTACGGCATCGCAGCGTGGCAATCTCGCTTTTGCATTCCCTCAAAACTAAACAATGTAAGTCGATACTACAGCCACCTCATATGGTGCGTCTAGTATCTATGCATTCGCCAAATGTCCGCACATCGAATTAAGACTGACCTTTACGACGGTCTGTCAGATAATCTGCTGTCTGCAGACTTCCTCGATGGTATCGCCGACCTTGGAAGTAGTCCGAGTGTCACCTCGAACAGTTCTCCCTAGAAAGGAGGTGATCCAGCCGCACCTTCCGATACGGCTACCTTGTTACGACTTCACCCCAATCATCGGCCCCACCTTAGACGGCTGGCTCCAATTCGGTTAGCAGTCTGCAGGTTTCAGGTTTCAGGAGTTCCTTTCGGCTTCCCCCGTTTCCCGCTTCCTGCCTACTGTTAACCGAACCGGTTACCCCACCGGCTTCGGGTGTTTCCAACTTTCGTGGTGTGACGGGCGGTGTGTACAAGGCCCGGGAACGTATTCACCGCAGTATGCTGACCTGCGATTACTAGCGATTCCGACTTCACGGAGGCGGGTTGCAGCCTCCGATCCGAACTGAGAGCTCATTTGCGCGCTTTGCTTGACCTCGCGGTCTTGCCTCGCTTTGTTTAAGCCCATTGTAGTACGTGTGTAGCCCAGGACATAAGGGGCATGATGACTTGACGTCATCCCCGCCTTCCTCCGCATTCTCTGCGGCAGTCTCCCTTGAGTTCCCACCATAACGTGCTGGCAACAAAGGATAAGGGTTGCGCTCGTTGCGGGACTTAACCCAACATCTCACGACACGAGCTGACGACAGCCATGCACCACCTGTTTTCGCGTCTCCCGAAGGAGAGGGATCTATCTCTAGACCTTTCGCTCAATGTCAAGCCCTGGTAAGGTTCTTCGCGTTGCGTCGAATTAAACCACATACTCCACCGCTTGTGCGGGCCCCCGTCAATTCCTTTGAGTTTCAACCTTGCGGCCGTACTCCCCAGGCGGGATACTTATTGCGTTAACTCCGGCACAGAAGGGGTCGATACCTCCTACACCTAGTATCCATCGTTTACGGCCAGGACTACCGGGGTATCTAATCCCGTTCGCTCCCCTGGCTTTCGCGCCTCAGTGTCAGACACAGTCCAGAAAGCCGCCTTCGCCACTGGTGTTCCTCCCAATATCTACGCATTTCACCGCTACACTGGGAATTCCGCTTTCCTCTCCTGCACTCAAGATCTCCAGTTTCCTGCGCCTATACGGCGTTGAGCACCGCTCTTAGACTCAAGACTTAATGATCCACCTACGCGCCCTTTACGCCCAATAATTCCGGACAACGCTTGCCACCTACGTATTACCGCGGCTGCTGGCACGTAGTTAGCCGTGGCTTCCTCCTTTGGTACCGTCATTAGCTTGGATTATTCACCCAAACCACGTTCGTCCCAAACGACAGAGCTTTACAACCCGAAGGCCTTCTTCACTCACGCGGCGTTGCTCCGTCAGACTTTCGTCCATTGCGGAAGATTCCCCACTGCTGCCTCCCGTAGGAGTCTGGGCCGTGTCTCAGTCCCAGTGTGGCCGTTCATCCTCTCAGACCGGCTACTGATCGTCGCCTTGGTGAGCCGTTACCTCACCAACCAGCTAATCAGACGCAGACCCATCTCTAAACGGTAGCTTATAAATAGAGGCCACCTTTCTTATCCTCGCCATGCGGCCAGGATACCACATTCGGTATTAGCACCACTTTCGCGGTGTTGTCCCCAATTTAGAGGCAGGTTGTCTACGCGTTACTCACCCGTTCGCCACTAAGTATCCATAAATGAATACTCCGTTCGACTTGCATGTGTTAGGCACGCCGCCAGCGTTCGTCCTGAGCCAGGATCAAACTCTCCATGAAAAACAGGCACACAGCGCTTTAGCGCTGATGTGATCGCTTTGTTCGCTGCGTTAGCAGTCGAACATCCGCGTTATCATGAAGCCATTTGTTGGCTCGTTAAATCAATAAAGAATTAATTTAGGTTTTCGTATGTCGCAAGCGACACACGAACCGCACATCTGGCCCGTACAATGTATCGAGAATACATAACATGACGGCCGTCAAGACCATGAATATTATGCAGCCCGTACAATAGTACGCTTTTGATGCATTCTTACATTGTTCAGTTTTCAGGGAACACACGCCACTGTATCACAGCGACTTTTATATATTAACACAGTGTCTTTATCTGTGTCAATATGTTTTTGGGTGGTATTTTTTGTAATTATCACTACTGTTCAGTAACTTGTTAACTGCGAACAGCTTCTACATAATATCTTATTAAAATCCTTATGTCAAGCAGATTCATATTTCACATAGAAACCGGATTCTGTACAGTTGGTCTGACAGTTAAAAAGCCTGTCCCGAAAAAACATTCCGGGATAGGCTTTACTTTTCCATTTATATTCTAATTATTATTGTAGGGTTTTCATTGCTTCTTTTAAATGATTTACATAAACATCTTGAATAGCGGTATTTTCCCCTAGTCCATGAAGATAGGTTTCAACTTTAAAGCCGGCTTCCATCAATTGGCTCTTATGTGATTCCTTGTCGCTACCGGCCATGTCATTATTGGCATGATCACCAGCCACCAGCATAAATGGAACTAAAGTAACTTTTTTAATACGATTGGCTTTGAGCTGCGGAATGACATCTTCTAACATAGGTGTTCCTTCCACAGTATAGACAAAGACATTTTTCCAGCCAAGTTGACTGATTTTAGCCTGTAGCACGGTGTAATAAGCATTGGCAGGATGAGGAGTTCCATGGGCCATTACCAGAATAGCTTCATCCTTTTTTAAAGAAGCAGGTAATTGCGTCTTAAATGCATGCAGCACTGTTTTAAAATCATCAGGTTTATCCTCTTGTCCCATATAATACAGCAGAGATCGACCCATCACAATTTGCTTAAAGGCTCCCTCAGTTTTATATTTTTGGACAACCCGATTAATATAATCATATTCAACACCGGGAATCACATCTAACGTTTGCACTGCGACTGTGGTATAACCATCATCTTTTAGTCTCTTCAAAGCCTGTTCAGGAGTATCTACATCAATACCATCCCGCTCTTTTAACACTTTGATAATCTTATGAGAACTGAAGGCACGACGTACTTCATAATCAGGAAATTCAGTGCGAATTTTGCTTTCTACCGCCTCAATGGTCATTTTGCGGGTATCTTCATAGGTGGTCCCAAAGCTTACCACCAATATAGCCTTTTTTCCCTGATCTGCCGGCGCAGCCCAGGCTGATTTGGGACTTAGCCCGGTAAAACCAAATACCGTCAATATACAGATAGTTGCAACCCAAAAATACATTTTTCTCAAGATAAATCCACTCCTAATTTATGTATTACCTAAAAACTAACTATCGTGGTTCTCTTAAAACTATCCACTCATATGCTTTCACCCCGCGTTTAATATTGATATGTATATCAGTGTATGATTGGAAAAAGGATGGTCATAATGACCCGCGCCAAGGGCGCAACATTCGAAAGGAGCGTTTGAAAAAATAGCATAAATAATGAAACTCCCGACTGTTAGATAGCCGGGAGTTGTTAACAGTGGGCCAAATAAAAACTCCTGGTTTAAGACCAGGAGTGAATTCAGCGACGTACGCCTAAAAAGCGCTTACTGTAATCCCCTCCCCATACCTCGTGGGTAAAAACGGCGACTGTCAGATAGGCAGTTCTCCTGGCTCCGGATCACAGCTTGCTTAAACCTTCCCAAGACTCTCGTCCCAGTGGCATATCTTAAGCTTGCTCCCCGTTACAGTGGCGGGACCGCGCCGGCTTTTAACCGGTCTTCCCTATTAAGCCCGTAGGGCACCTACCTCATTTAATATTCTATTGGATATTACAAAATTTAGTATATACCTCATTATGAATAATGTCAAGCCTCAATGTTTGGCTCCTACTCTTTAACCCCAGCTGTTATAATTGACAATTATCTTAAAACAATTTATATTTAAGCTAGTAGTATGAATCACGAAGATTCAAGAATCCGGTATGAAACCTGAGGAATTACTCCTTAGATTTTCATGCTTTTTTTATTGAGCAATACCCCAGACGCCAATTCAGAAAGGATGAAAATAAATGTGTAATACAAAATTCTGGACTGATGCTTGGCAAGAAGCACGGGAAAC
Source organism: Sporomusaceae bacterium ACPt (assembly GCA_041428575.1). Classification (GTDB taxonomy): domain Bacteria; phylum Bacillota; class Negativicutes; order Sporomusales; family Sporomusaceae; genus Sporomusa_D; species Sporomusa_D carbonis. Next base: position 675,611 of record CP155570.1, on the reverse strand, counting down.
TTCCAGCCAAGCTCCAAGTTATGGCAACAAACAAGGCTGGCAACATTTTTGGAATACTTTCGCCGAACAATACGCTTTGCGCAACCGCCAAAGCCGTCCTATATACAACACTATTATCGATGGATTAGTTACCGACGGTGCGATCACCCCCGATTGTACTGTACTTGATATTGGCTGCGGCGCCGGTACATTCACACTCCCTCTGGCCGCCAGGGCTAAACAAGTGACTGGACTTGACACTGCCGGACAGATGTTAGCCGTAATGCAATCAGAAGCAATGCATGACGGTGTTGCTGACAAGGTATTGACACTGCAAACGGATTGGCTTGATCTGCCTTCCGAACCGGCCTATGATGTAGTGTTTGCCGCCAACACTACCGCAATCAACGACTATGACAGCTTGATGAAAATGAACGAACTCTCACGCGGCACATGCTGTCTGATAGGTTTTGCCGGTACTTATCACATAAAGGTACGTACACTGCTGTGGGAGCACTTGATGGGAACGCCGCCTGAACATACAGCTTTTGATATTCAGTACCCTTTCAACATTCTGTATCAGGAGCGTTATCTGCCTAACATCAAGTTTTACAGCTACCGTCAGCGTTACCGCGAAACACTGGCCTATATGATCGAGTACTACTCCAGTTATTTTAAGTTGTTTGGCCTTGAGGGCCCGGAAACAACCGCCAAAATCACCGAGTTTCTGGCCAATCGGGCACTTGAAGACTACTGTACCGAGCTTATCAGTGCCACCATCGGCGTGCTGTGGTGGCGGGCTGACCGCAAAGCCACAATATTGGAATGAATGCCACTTATATTTACCAGGATTTACCCTGAACAAGTTCGTTTACTTTAGCCGCTGCTTCCTTTATCGAGACTACCAATGGCCGGCTTTCCAGGCCAACGATATCGAAATGGCTCTGATTTACCGGTACTAACACTTTATGCGCATCAGATGAGGCAACAGCTTCGGCAATCTTCGGTGTAATTTCACCCATTAGCGAGTTAGGAATAATAATACCAATCGGTCCCACAACCACATCAGCCTTGCGGATGGAGACCACCACGGCATTTTCGCCGGTAGCGCCGCGCATGGCTCCGGCCCGCACCATGTTGTTGGTTGCCAGTGCATTCGTGCCTAGTGCAATAATATCAGCTTTTTGCCCCAGTTGCGCCGAAAGTTGTGTAACCAGTTGCACCCCCAGGCCCCCGCCCATACCGTCAATAACTGCAATCAACATTTGTTCTACCACCTTCCGCTCAAACTGGACGATTAATATTGCGGCATAAAAAAAAGCCCTAAAGATATTTTTCTAAATACAAATACCTTCATGGCCGCTTATCCAAATAACATTAAACCTAATACTCAAAATTCACCGCGTTTCTCTACGGAGCATGACAGCTTCAACTGTCTTTAGCGTTGTAATTGTATCAAAATTCACTTTTACTTGTCAATATAATTTTGAATTATCCGTAATAGATAGTAAAAAAGCGCTATTTGTTCAACTATATAGTATCCAATAAAGATGTACAGGCGTGTTGTTAGTATAAGCGTAAGTCAAGCGCCAGCGGTGGAGCGTTACTAACAACACGCCTAGAAAAAAATCTTTATTGGATTTCATATAGACAAATAGCGCTTTTTATCTAATGATACCCTCATCTGCTAGACGGTTTCTTCCGCTGCAATCATTTCCAGAATAATACGGTGATCAACCAAGTTGAGTTCTTTAATCTTGGCAGCAATCATTTTTCGCTGCCCAAAAATATTCTCCAAATAGATTTCACCATTCTGAGGCACCACGCGATCGACACGCTCCATCAGTAACTCTTCCTGTTCACCACCCTTGTAAAGATAAGCATTAGCTTCGCACATTACAGTTCCCTCCATTTCCTATATATTGTTTAATTTGTAAAATCAAAGCATCCACTTGGTGTGGTAACGGTTCGGATTTTATGCCAACAAGATCAATGTTATTGCGATGAATGGGCAATAATATCTTTCGGGCTTTGCTGGTTACTATGCGCCTAGCCATTTTTGCTGTTAACTCCCCCTTCATTGAGTCAGGTAAAATAATACTCAGCGGACCTACAATCAAGTCTACCTCATCTACATTACATATGAGTGCATTTTCCCCGGTAGCGCCTTCATTCGCCCCCGCCCTGAGCATAATAGAAGTAGCCTGCGAATTGGTTCCAATAGCCAAAATTTCAACGGTACTACGAAATTCAACCCGCATTCGTTCAATGATTACTCTGCCAATTCCGCCGCCTTGCCCGTCAACAACGGCAATATACATAAAATCCCTCCAATAAACCAATACGGTATACTTCTTTCTCGTCTGACTCAAAAACCATACCACGAAACTAAGCAACATTCAGCATATTCGAGCAAATAACTCCCTGTTTCTAAAATGAGAAAAGAGCTTCCTATACTATTGTTTACATCTTTCTATATCTCATAAGCAGTTTCCTTCTATAACTAATGATAAAAAACCATCAAGACTACCGGCTTTATACCGATGCCTTCATGGCTACTTGTTTTATAAAATATTAAAATAAAACCAAAAATAAGTATAAAGCAACTGACCGTAAGTTCCTACGGAATAAAGGCAGTTTCAACTGCCTGCTAATATATAAATTGTACTAAATTTCACTTTTATTGTCAATCAAAGCTTCATCCTACTTAACTCCCCCCTTATTAAATTTTAGAAACCAATTTGATAGGATAGGCTGTAGTTTATTCCCGGCATCGGGAATCCTGCTGTTTGTTCATAATCGACATCAAACAGGTTGTTGACTGCCAGGGCAACTGTTGATTCATTCTTAGTATAGGACAAGCCCAGGTTAAACAAGGTGTATCCACGCGTCGTAGCAGCCGCTACGGTTTGGATTCGTTGCCCGTCCAGCGCCGCCACGAAACCCTGACGGTTATTGTAGCGTAGTCCCAGATTGATCGTAGCTTTGGGGATGGTGGTAAGTTCTGTACCGGTAGGATCTAGCTGATCGCCGCTTTTGCTTGAATGTTGGGTAGTATAGTTAAATACCATCCCCCATTTTTTTGAAAATTGATAATCGCTAGCGATTTCAACCCCTTTAATTTTTGCATTGTCGATGTTGTAAGTAGGCGGACCGGAGTTAATACCGGACCCCATATAAGTAGTCACATAATCATCAATATCATTGAAGAATCCCGTTACCCTGGCGCCAAATTTGTCAGTAAACTGTTTTTTCCAGCCTAATTCATAGGCCATACCACTTTCCGGCTCTAACTGACCGATAACCTGTTGCCAGTCTGCCAGCGTCCAGTTTAAATGATTATAAGTTATGTACTTAGTATAATTAGAGTTGCTCACATTGCTCGGCGAATAATTCATTTGCCAACGAACATAGTCAGATACCGTCGGCGGCCGGAACACCAGGCTGGCACTGGCATATACAGCTTCCTGAGGATTGAGCTGATAGGTCATATTAACTTTAGGACTTAGTTTCGACTTATCGGAATATTCCTTAGAAGTCAAAAGATTGCTGGATTGATATTGATCATACCGTAACCCCAAACCTAACAGCGTTTTCTCATTTAGCTGCCAGTTATCCTGAATAAAATATCCATTGAGTTCCGATTCCAGAGAACTTGGACTACTGCTAATAACATCATATTTCAATTTACGGTAGTCCAGACCGGTCGTCAGTTTATGTTTGCCCAGTTGCCGGGTCTGTTGCCAGTTATAGCCACTGTTGTCGGTTTTCAGTTCCGGCGTTTCCGGGTCTTTACCCAAGTAGCGCAGCCAGTCATTCCGGTCCTGCTTATTTTTGTATAATCCTAATTTCCAGTCACCGTCGTTATAGTTTAACGCATAATTCTTGGTGTTAAATTCACGATAGCTACCGTCCAAATACTGGTTACCGCTTTTAGTAGTAGTCGGAGCCATCGGCACTGTGGGATAATCCGGGTCATAGCCGTTGTCGTTATTGGCGTCCTGGTTATTGCCCACCAGGGTGCCTTCTTTGCGGTAGCTGTCCGTTATGGCCAAAGACAATTTCTGTGTGTCAGTGAAATTATAGGTCAGATTTAAATTGACATCATGACTATCTTTGAAATTGTTGCGATAAAAACCGTCACTTTCTTTTTTATCAGCACTAATGGTCCAGGATATTTTGCCATCCTGAGTAATTCCCTGGTTACTTACCGAATATTTTCTGTCACCATAACTGCCAATACTTGATTTTAGATAGGTCTTGTTTTCACCCGGGGTATCGACGGTGACGATATTGATGACGCCGCCCCACGTGCCGCCATATTGCGCCGAGCTGGCCCCCCGGATAATTTCGATTTTTTTGACATTGCTTACCGGCAAAGAATCCCATTCCAGGGCGCGCCCCCGGTACAAACCGCCTTGATTTTCAATAATATTGCCGTTAATCGCCACCAACAGCCGGTCATTGGTCATGCCGCGCATAGACACGGTGGTTCCCGACTGCGGACTGGTCGTTACTATAACACCGGGAACATCTTGCAGCAAATCGGTAATACTATTAATTTGGCCGGCATCAATTTTATCTTTCACATTAAGGGAGGTTACCTTGGTTGTTTCGCCGTCGCCCACAATTTTACTATCTGTTACCACAATGGTTTCCAGGGTAAAATCCTGCGGGGTGTCCTCAGCGTAGGTAAGGGGAGTAGCCTGCAGTAATGCAGCCATTGCTATTAGCAGCATCTTTTCTTTCTTAATCCTTTTCAACATTTTCTCATCTCCATTTGATGATTAGCATAATGATATTGTCGCTGCACCATCAAGCAATTTTTTGGTATAAGCCTGAACAGGCTTGGTGAAAACATGTTGAGCATTGCCTTTTTCAATAATCTTACCTTGATACATAACATAAACCCTGTCGGCTATTTTCTGAGCAACAGCCAAATCATGGGTAATATACAGCATGGCAAACCCCTTACGGTTTTGCAGTCCCTTTAAGAGACGCAAAATATTGGCCTGCGTAGAAGGATCAAGCATTGAACTGATTTCATCGGCAATTAATATTGACGGTTGCATAACCATCGCCCGGGCCAAAGCTATGCGCTGACGCTGACCGCCGCTCAGGGTATGGCATCTCCTGGCCAGGAAACTATCTTCACTGGGAAGTTGCACCTGGCTCAGGGCATCTTTGACCCAGTTAGTCCGTTGTTCAAGGGTACAATCACGTCTGATGACATCCAGCGGCTCCCTTATTGCCTCTTCGACTGTAAATTGCTCATTGACCGAGGAGTAGGGGTCCTGAAATACGATCTGTATGCCGTTTTGTCTGCAAGTAGCACTATAACCCGTTACTTTTTCGCCGTTAAAAAATACCTCACCGGCGTCTGCCGCAAGCACACCGCCAATAATACTCGCCAGCGTCGTTTTGCCTGAACCTGACTGCCCGATAAGTGCAACAGCTTCACCGGCACGAATATCTATCCCGCAGTTGTCGCATACTTTGATACGCTTTCCTTTAGATTTATAGGTTTTACAAATCCCGGATGCCTGTAGTAGGGTCACAATTCCTTTGCGGTTGCACGCCACTTTGCGTTCCAGGGACACATATTCCAACGAGGGCTTGTTTGTTTTACAGTATTCAATGCGCTGGTTGCACCTTGGATAAAAAGAACAGCCGCCCTGGTTACCATGAGCAGTTTCACCCGGAATGCCCCATAAATCCCGGTAAGGATTGATATCAGGTGAAGAATTCAACAGACCGCGCGTATAGTTGTGCATAGGATGATTGAGGATATCTTTGGTCAAGCCTTCTTCAACAATGCGCCCGTTATACATAACGATAAGCCGGGAAGCAAGCCTGGATACCGTTTTCATTTCATGAGAAATAACCATAAGTCCAAACTTTCTTTCCTGGTGCAGCGTGTATATAAGATCGATGATTTCCTGCTTGCTAACGGCATCCAACGCATTGGTAGGTTCATCCACAATCAATATGTCAGGGTCACAGGACAATGCCATCGCCAATAGAACCCGTTGGCGAATACCACCGGACAACTGATGAGGATAATATTCTTGCCAAAACGGTTCAAGGCCCACCATTTTAAATAAATTGTTAATTTTTTCACAAATCAGCGTTGGTCGCAGCCCGGTATGTTTTTTTAAACATTCATAAATTTGTTCATAGATGGTAAGTACAGGATTAAGTACATCAAGGCTGTTCTGAAAAACAAGGGCAAGACGGCGCCATCGATAATAATTACGTTCGGTTTCAGAAAGCTGCTGTAGATTTTCTCCACAATAACTGATTGTCCCGCCAATAGCGGCCGTTTTATCCAATAACCCCATAAGGGCCAGAGCCAATGTTGTCTTGCCGCTGCCCGACTCGCCAATGATCCCCAGACTGCCGCCTTTTTCCAGGGAAAGTGATATGTCATCGACGGCCTGTACCCTTTGTTCACCGGTACCATAGCCTATAAACAAATTTTTAACTTGTAGCACTGACTGCTCCATCCCCTCTATCTCCTTAAAGCTTCGAATTGACCAATTTCTCGCATTCCCTGGCCAAGACGGCAATAGCCGCCACTACTAAGATGATTGCGACCAGCGGTGCAGTAACCCACCATTTCCAGAACTCGGTAAAATATATACCTTTAAAATGAACAGCATAGTTTAAAATCAGACCCCAACTTTTCGAAGTTGGATCACCCAACCCCAGAAATGACAGGCTGGCTTCAGCGACAATCGCCCTGCCTGTCAGCCGAATAATGCTGACGGCAACAAGCGGTAGTATACCAGGCAAGAAATGCCGTGACGCCAGATGGAAAAATCCTGCCCCGTAACTTCTGGCTGCCGTGATAAATTTTTCTTGTTTCATAGTCAAAATTCTCGACCGTACAATTCTTGCCGGCGCTGTCCAGGAAAACAAAGTAAGCACAAGAATGATATTCATGATACTGGGACCGAAAAAAGCTCCTAAAACAATCATCATTGGCAAATCGGGCAGAACAATCATTAAATCCGTCAGCCGCATGACCACCCGGTCAGTCAGACCGCCAAAATAACCGGCAACCATGCCAATCATACAACCGCCAAATCCGGCCAGCAACGCCGTGCTGATGCCTACACAGATACTCAGCCTGGCCCCGTGGCAAATTTGTGTCCAAATATCGATCCCCAGGTCGTCAGTCCCCAGCCAGTGTGCGGCGGAGGGCGGCTGTAACGCTTTTCCTGATGGTATATTGTGCGGATACGGTGACAATAGTCCTGCAAAGAGAGCGATTGTCAGTACCAAAAGCAAAAGAGCGGCAGCCGTTTTTCCTGAACAAGAAAGCTTTTGATATTGCTTAACCACTAACATGATTGTATTAATATAACGTCTTCCCTTCGTTTTCAAGTAATCCTCGGGTCAAGCTTCTTGTACAACATATCGGCAACAAAGTTCATTGTCAGCACGCTCACCGCAAAAAACATAAATATGCCTTGCATAAGTATATAATCTCTAAGCATCACTGATTCGCGCATAAGTTGACCAACACCAGGGTAGTTGAAAACATTTTCCACAAGCACCGCGCCCCCGAAAACAGTACCGAGACTTAAAAACATTCTGGTAATTACCGGTATAGCCGCATTTCTTAACGCATGGACAAATAAAATGCGGCTTTTTGACAGTCCCTTGCCACGGGCGGTGCGCATATAATCCTTTGACAATACAGTCAGCATGCTGCTTCTGGCAATCATAAAAAACTCGCCGAGTCGCGCCAGCACCAGGGTAATAACAGGAAGAACGGCGTGATGAACAATATCCAATGCCTGCTGCACCGGAGTAGCAAATACCGCAAACGTACTCGTCCCACCCGCCAGGGGAAACCAGCCCAGCCAGGCCGCGCCGGCAAATAAAAGCAATAATCCCATCAGGAAAGCAGGAATCTCGGAAAAGCAGATCATAACCAGGTATAAATACCGGTCAAATGCATTGTTCCGGTTCCAGGCGGCAAGACTGCCCAGAATAAGACCAAGCACGCAGCTTACCGTCAGCGATACAACGACCAGGGACACTGTCCAAAGCGCTCTTTTGCCGACAAGCGCAACAACATCCTCATTGTAGTAGATACTGTAGCCGATATTTCCCTGCAGCATGTTGCCAATATAGCTAACATACTGATTAATCAACGGTTTGTCCAGTCCATAATATGCTTTATACTTTTCAATCTGCTCTTCCGAATAAGCTACCGTTACCTCATCAGTACCGGCTGACAAAAAAGTGAACGGATCTCCGGGCATGAGCCGGGGAAGAAAAAAATTCAGTGTAATAATAAACAGAAAGGTAACCAAATATTCGGCCATTTTATGGAATGATTGCCTATTCATCGTTCTACATGGATTCAAGATAGGAAATTTTACTGTGAGTGACTTCATGGTGGTCGAACATATACCTCCAGCCGTCATATTTCGCAGGTCTGTATACAATATAGCCGGTCGTATTATAGAGAGGAATCTGCGGCACTTCTTCGGCAATTACCTCCTGCAACTGGAAAACCAGTGCTTTGCGTTTATCCGGGTCAAGTTCGGTCAGTTGCCGGTTACATAGCTCATTAATTGTTTCATTGTTATAACCGTATAGGCCATTCCCTGACGGACTTTGACCGGAAGATTTTTGATTGGCGTATACAGTCCGCAACAGATCAGCATCACTGCCCCAGCCGCCATGCCCGTTGATAATAAGTTCATAATCCCCTTTTTTCGCGGCCGCATCACGGGTTTTTTCATCAAGGCTTCTTACTGTCAGGTTGATACCGGCTTGGGCCAAGCTAATTTTTATTAATTCGGCCATTCTGATCTCATCATTAGAATTACCGATCAGCATGGTATAGGAAAATGTCTTACCCTGCAGCAATTCTCTCGCTTTGTCGATATTGAACGCATATTTTTTAACATTGTTGTTATACCAGATGTGATCAACCGGCAAATACCCGGCACTTGCCGGTACGGCCGCCCCCCGTGCCACCTTCTCAACAAGTTCCTGGGCATTAATGGCATAGGCAAATGCCTGTCTTATGTTCTTGTCCTTAAATTCCGGGCATTTTTCCATATTAAAGATGAGCCGGTAGCCCCAAAACGCCGGATTTTTTTTGATCATAAATTCTTTGTTATTTTCATACTGAGCCAGCAAGTCCGGAGATATGGCAGTCAGATCAATTTCGCCTTTGTTAAAAGCCAGGACATTATCGCTCACTGGAATAAACTGAACGATGTCCACTTTGGGTTTGGGTCCCCAATAATCCTTAAACGCTTCAAACTTATAAGCTCCCTGCTCTTTGCTATATTCCTTAAGAATATAGGGACCGCATCCAATCAACGCTTCCGGCTTGTTAAACTTTTTCGGATCGTCCACCGTCGCCCAGATATGGCGGGGAATAATTCTGGCGTTGCCCAGTCGCCCTAAAATAGTAGCATTAGGTTTATCAACAGTAATCTTTACGGTATGATCATCAACGACGTCTATAGCCTCAATAATGCGTTTCCCATTGATGGCCAGTTCATCGGATACCGGCGGATTTTTGGCATAGTATTCAAAGGAGAATTTCACATCGGCGGCGGTCAGTGGCTGACCGTCATGCCATTTGATGCCTTTGCGCAGATTGAAAATATATGTTTTGCCGTCGGCCGATATCTCCCACTTTTCAGCCAGCCACGGAATATAGCCTTTTTCTCCCCGTTCCAGCAAGCTGTCAAAAATTAGATTCATTTTGAAAATTCCCGGCCCCCGGGGGTAGTGTCCGAAGGGCGTGAGAAAACCTGCATCGCCGCCGGCAAGATTAATGACAAGCGGCTTGGTTACGCCTGCAGTACCGGCAGATTTTCCGGAGCTGCAGCCGGACGCAACAAGCATCAACGCCGCACATACGAGTAACGCTATTATTATTTGCAGCCGTTCTATCAACTTCATCCGCAACTCACTCTCCTGCCGGTTATACACACCAATACAGCCAGGCTATTTTGGACTTAACTTTTTCATAAACCAAGCCATTCTCAGCAACTTTGCCAAGATATTCGGCAATTTTAGCCTCTATCCCCGACATATCTGCATTTGATTTGGTCATTCGTTTCAACTGACTGCTGTACAGTTCCACAGCTTTTTCCAGCGGCCAGGCATGTTCAAACTCAGCGTCGCGGTAGCTGATTTCGGGATAGTATCCTGACAACCACAGAATATTGATGGCATAATAAATATTTTTGCCCCAGCGCTGTTCCGGGTCCCGGCCAAAAATAACCCGGTGCAGTTCATCGCGGAGTTCATCGCTGCGCTCAACAAAGCTGCTGATAAAGCAGGCTCCCTTACTCGCCCGGCACAGTTTTAACAGGCTCTCGCTGCTGCTTATGCCGGGACACACAGAGGCAAAGACCAGGTCAAATTTTTTATTCCAGCCGCATTCATCCAGATTGAGTGATTCCCACGCCGATAATTCAAAAACGGTATTTGCTGCGTTTTGACGCTGGGCATTGTCTTGCGCATACTGAATCATCCGGGGAGAGATATCAATTCCGACTACTGTTTTTACTTTTTTGGCAAATTCAAGGGCATATTTGCCTGGGCCGCAGCCAATATCCAGAATTTCAGCATCATTTCGTAAGATGCCTTTGGCTGTCAGGAGGTCGAGAATTTGTTGCCGCCGGGTTTCGCCCTCATTGTTACGGCTGTAACTGTTAAATTCATCTGCCCGCATGTCCCAAAATTTTTGTGTTTCTTCCAAGTCTGCTATATTGCTTCTCCATAAATTTTCAAAATCTTTTAATTCCATATGTCACCAGCCGCGATTATAGTCCACAAAGCAGTCACAACAAACTTTTTTCCCGTTATTAAGTCTGATTTTATGCTCGGGCGCACCCTCACCGCATTTTTCGCAGATAACAGTTGTGAAAATTCTTGCTTCTTCCGGCAAAGAATAGTGCGGTTGTTTAAAATCAAATAAATCTGAAGCCGGTGTGCTGAGCAAATACTCTTGCCGTTGTTCCCGGCTCATTTCTTCCTTGAACGGTTTTAGCACCAGCCTGATACTTTCGCCGCTCATTCGGTTAAAAAAGCTAAATGCCTGTTTGCCTGTACCCCGGTACAAAAGATTACCCTTGCCCAAGCTGCAGCCGGTTAGCACCTGAATGGCATCCACGCCGCAGGCATCATTCTCGGTAACACAAACTACTTCTTCATCAGCGGAAAACTTAATACCCAGCTTTTCCATAGCGGCCTCACAGGCCTTAAACCCAATAGCCAGTCCTGGACACTCATGTCCGTGAAATTGTACACACTTGTCCCATTGTTGTTTATCCATATCCATCCTCCTAAAAAAATAATAAGGTATGAAACCCGGGTCATTCATAGCTTGTCCCGAATGGTTTCATACCATATTTCGCAAATATATTGTTGGTAATAAGTGAGCCACTTTTTGTTTTATCCATGATACAACACATCTTGTCGTATCGCGAATTTTTCAAAATCCGCTTATTCAAAATAAATTTTACCACTTTAATTTACAATTGTAAATATTTAGATTGTGATTTTTTTCTTTTACAGGAAAGAACATAGCCTCGTCCAAATCCCCGATAGCCGTCTCATATTGTCCCTTGTAGTAATAACACACGCCGGTTCCTGTTTACCTGATTCTTCCATCTGCTGCTTGCTAGGGATAGGCTATAATTCCCGTGGCCTCCACATCAAAGAATTCTTGTTCCATTTCTTTATAGACCGTATAAGGGTCAATATCGGCAAATTTGTCAGGATACATGGTTTTTGCCATATATAGCATACCGATAATACTTCCCTCCGGGGTTGTCCCGATATTCTGAGCTAACAACAACACTTTGTTGTTTTTTACTGCAGCTAAATCATGCCATCCGGTCCGGGAAATTAGCTTATCATACGCCGCCTTAGCCGCTGTTCTATCGGTATAGCCTTCTCCCAAAGCCTTTTCCACCATGGGATCAAAGGCTGTTGCGAAGACCTCTTTGCTGGCAGCAGCTGGCACTGATTCTTGAGCGTTGTCATTCACTCCGAGCACCGTATCGGCCGCACCAATAGCTGTAATCATATTAAACGTCGATACATTAAGAGCAATGACTCGTTTCATAGTTGCCGGAATTTTGATCATGCGCCCGGCTGAGTCTTTCACTGTGCCACCGGCTGCAGGTGCATCTACCAATGCCGGTGTGCTTACCGGCTTGGTTGCGTTATCCTCCTTGCCGCAGCCGGCACAAAATAATACTGCCACGATAATCGCCAGCATTATTCCTGCTATCTTCTTGAACATAGCCCGCCTCTGCTTTTTGCTTTTAAATTAACTTCAATTCAACCTGCAGTATCTTTAAGCGGCTCAATAGGCAAAACATAACAGCCGTACCGGGTTTCAACGACAGATGCCGAAACATTATATACTTTCCGGATGTTTTCTTCGGTAATCACTTCGTCCGGCTTTCCCACTGCGTCGATATCCTCTTTCCCTTCTTCCAATAAACGGGCCGAATACACCTTGATGTCGACAACCTCTTTCAGCGCTGCTCCAGCCTTTCTCATGGCTGTGGCATAACTATGCCAGACTACTGCAGTAATTTTTTTCATTATACTTCTCCTCCCTTCAGACTACTTTTCAATCATATATAACATAGCATTGATGGTAGCTGCGGCAATAGGGCTTCCCCCCTTGTTGCCATGAACGGTAATATAGGGTACGGGCGAATGCTGCGCCAGACATTCCTTCGACTCAGCCGCACCAACAAAGCCGACAGGAACGCCAACAATGAGCGCAGGACGTACGTCGGATTCCTGCATGATTTTGATCACCTCAAACAAAGCGGTTGGCGCATTGCCGATAGCCAGAATTGCTCCGTCCAGTCTCCACCGCAGCCAACAGTTTTACAACACCGGCTTTAGCTATATTTCCCAGGCCTGTGCTTTGCTTATGCCGGATCTTCGATATCACGCATCAAGGATAAGAAAAATACGTTACTGTAAAATATGCAGCCGGTGTTGACCTGCCGCCACGGCATTCTCCATCCGGATAGGCGCTTCACAGGCTGCCACCGTTGTGCCGTCCCCGGCGATAGCAGCGGCAACACCGATTCCTTCCATCGGATAAAACCAGGCAAAACTATCGGCGCCGGCATTCTGAAAATCAAAACAATATACCCCGGCCCGCTCTTTTTTACGCGTTACATAATCGTGAAACACTGCGGCCACCATGTAGCGGCTGTCGGCGGAAAACCGGACTTTGCCTATGCCGCCTTCGGTCTGCCATTTCCACAGCAGCTCGCCCTGGTTGTTGTAAGCAAATAAGGTACTGGCGTCCGGATGACTGAACGGCGGCGCTGCGGCTGCAGTCTTATCCGCCAGATATGTTAAACCTGTCATCAAATATACCGTCCCGTCATTGGTAACGTGGGCCGCATTACCCGAGGCATACACCGGAATGCCGCTAATGTCATGTACCCTGCTGGCTTGTCTCAGCCATAGCGGTGTAAGCATTTTTGCTGCCCCGGACATATCTACTGCCGATAAATCAAAAAGCATAACCCGGTTATCGCTGGGATAAGCCACCAAATATTTGCCATTAGGGGAAAGGTCGATCCCGTCATAAATTCCTACCCACTTAAAATAAGGTGGCAGAACATCAATCTGATACCATGCGGCCAAAGCACCGGTTTGTCCATGTAACACCCGGATGCTGCCATCCGGATACTTATCGGCCGGGCTCCAGGAATGATTGGAAAATACCACCTTTTGACCGTCGTCCGACACCACAATTTTCGATACACCGGTATCCATTACCCCTGTTGCCGGGTATTGCCACAGCTTATTCCCCGTCCGGCCGTCGAAAGATGCTACCACACACTTTGTCGGATACACAATGGTTGAGCGCTCACCTTTTTTTTCAATAACTCGCTGCCGGTATTCGCCTGCAGCTATTACTTTATTACCGCTTACTGCAAGGGATCGCACTTTCGGGCGGTTGCTCCACTGCGCGTTGGCGCCGCTGCCGATTTGTTCGGAAAAACTATACTGCCAGAGCAACTTGCCTGACACGGTGTCAAACGCATACAACCTGGCATCTGTGCTGGATTCCCCGACAAATACAGTCGCGCCGTCCGCGGCAAAAGCAACACTGACCGGCAAACCGCTGGGAATACGATAATCCCACAGTTTTTTACCAGCTTTATCGTACATATAAACAGTATGATCAAAGGAAGCTACCGCGACATACTGTCCGTCCGCTGACACGGCTGTCTCCTCATATACTTGCGGGGCCCATTCCTGTATTGACGCAATATCTTCCAGAGAACCCAAACCAACTACAGCACGTACAAAAGTACCGGGTTTTTCCGGTGCGCTTGCCGACCAGGTTTGTCCGTCAACATTCAGTTCATAATTTGCCCCACGCTGCCAATCCTCGGGAATAGCAACAGTGCGTCCGCCTTCATAATGCCAGTTGACCGGTTTTTCCTGGCCATTTACTTTCATATTAATTTTCTGCGGCTGCATCTCATTACCGGTCAGAACAATGCCATTTTTGGTAAAAACACCTTGCAGCAACGTGGCGGCAGGCTGACGATCACACCCGGACAGCCCTAAAACAAGAAGGATGGTCAGCAAACCGGCCACAGTCCCGGTTACTGCCTTCTTTATTGCCATACTCATAGTTATTCATCTCGCTTCTCTGAACATATGTCCGAAGTCGGCCGCATACAAGCGTGACAAGCCATATTCACCGGCCAGACAGTTGCCGACAATAAATACTTTCATGTTCATTTCCTCCCTGTCAGTTCAATTTTGGGACAATAAGGGCCATGAAGATTATTAGACATAGACATGTCCGCCCAATAGCCTTCATGGCCATATACAATTCAACACTGCGCTTGCCGCCAGGCAATTTGCCCGTCCTTACTTTTTCCGGAAGGACTATACCGGTAATAAAATTAGAACTTGTGGGTCAATTCCAGATACATTGTCCGCGGCTGAGATAAGTAATAGGTATAATATTTTTTGTTGAGCAGGTTGTCCACACTCAGGGAAACAGTGGTGTTTTCTTCTATTTTATAAGATATTTTAGTATCCACTGTGAAATAGGCTTCATAGGTTCCATAACCTTTTTGGCCTTGCTTGCTTGGATCATTGGTTTCGCTCACGTAATTACCGGTCAAACTGCCCTGCCAGGGACCATTTGCGTAATTAAAGCCGATATTAAACATCTTTTTCGGCACACTCCCCATTTGCTTACCTACGTTTTCAGGAGCAGCTACGCTCTCCGTCACCTTAGCATCGTTATAAGTATAGTTGAGAAAACTATTCCAGCTGTCGCTCAAACGCTTGTTCAAACTAAACTCCACTCCGTTAATCCTGGCCTTGCCGGAATTTATGAATTGCGACACCGTTCTGTTGTCGGAATTGGTATAGGTACGTTTGTCAATTGCGTCAGTAACGTCAGTATGATAAATATTTAACCGGGTCAGCAAGGTTTTATCAATCCGGTAATCACAGCCCAGTTCATAGTTGGTGTCTTTTTCCGGCTGCAAGTCAGGATTGCTCTTGTAAATAGTGCCGCTGCTGCTTTCCCAGTCTTTGGCCAGTTCATAGACATTGGGCGCTCTAAACGCTTTACCGATGGAAGAACGCAAGGTCAACTTGTCATTCACCTTATGAACCAGTCCTAACTTCGGATTAAAGCTGTCGGCTTTGCCTTCCGGCGTATTATTGGTTATATAACGTCCTTGCGCGCTGTCATAGCCATAAGTATACCCGTCATAAAAACGCCAATCATCGTAACGTCCGCCCGCATAAAGAGTGGTATTGCCGTCCAGCTTATGCTCGTCCTGGAAAAAGATTGACTTGGTTTCCGTCTTTCCCCCAATATTGTTGTCACTATTAACTTTAGTCACCGTTAAGTCCCAGCCTTTAGAGGCAGTAGTTAAGGTTTTGGCCAGGGAATCCGATTGTTCGGTTCTAAATGTATAACCAACAGTCAATAAGTCTTTTGAGCCGGCTCTGAAGTCATACTGTACTTCCGCCTGGCTGGTCTTGGAAGGAGTGCGTGTATAAGAATAGGAGGATATATTATTCGTAGACGAACTATAACTTGTGGATACATACCAGCTGTTTAATTTCTTTTCGCCATAGCTGACTTTCAACGAACTGTCGTCACTCAATTTATTATCATAATGCACAGCCCAGATATGCTCATCGCGCACACCGCGGTCGGCAACATTTTCGCTGAAATATTTAAATTTGTTATCCCCGCCCGACAGAGTAATTTTGCTGTTCTCATCCAGGTGATACACCAATTTGCCATCATACAATTTTCTGTCCATCCCGTTTTTGCCGGGGTTGTTAGCCTTATCAGATCCTGGTATGGCAGTTTTATAGTCTTCATAGGCTTCATAGCCGTCAGCAGAAGTACCCTGTGCCGTTATGAAGTAATCGAGTTTGCCGGCACTGCCGCTGGTATAAATTGATCGGGTCTCTGTTCCTTGTCCCCCAATGCCTACGCGGGCGATTGTTTCCTGTTTGGCTTTTTCTTTAGTAATGATATTAATAACCCCGCCCATGGCATTAGAGCCATATAGCGCAGATGCCGGACCTTTGATTACCTCTATTCTATCGATATTTTCCGTAGGGATGTTCGCCAGGTTGACGCCGCCGCTATAGCCGTCGTTAATTGGCTGACCATCCATCAGGATGAGAATCTGTTTCTGACTGCCAAATCCCCTCATGGTGATCGAATCGGTAGAACCCATCAATCCTTTAGTTTGGCGGACATAGACGCCCGGAACTATCGTCAGGGCATCTGCCACCCGTTTGATATTTTTCTTGTCCATATCCTCTTTGGTAATGACTTCTACCGCAGCCGGTACATCTTTCACCTTCTTTTCGGTTTTAGTAGCCGTAACTACCACTTGATCCAAGTCAAAGCTCAGTTCCTCGTCGGCTGCCGCAAAGCCAAGATGCAAAGGCGAAAAAGCCAAGCCTACCGTCAGCGCTAAAGCAATACTTTTCTTTTCCCATTTCTTTTTCATTGTTTCCTCTCCATTCGTTTAAGCATTTACTCCTGTACCCTCCAAATTAATCACGTACATGCATCATTGTCCAAATACCGGCTCCAATCAGCGCAATGGTGTATCCTGCCAGCACTGCCAACGACAATCCCGGAACCTCACCACCGGTACCGAGCATCCGCAACGCGTAAGTAGCATGAGTCAAGGGCAATACTTCAATCACCCACCGTACTGCCGACGGCAAGGTATCAACGGAAAAAAAAGTGGCGCATAGGAATGACATGGGCAACAAAAAATAAGTACTGAAATTCGCCATATCTTCGTGAGAGTTTATCAGCATGGCCGCGATTAAACCCATCGCCCCGAATAACAGACTGGTCAATCCCAGTACCAGTAAAAAACCTAAGCTGATATTGATCGATGCGCCGAAAAAATGCGCAAGCAAAAAGATTACGGCACAGGACAACATACCCCGCATAGCACCGGCGAGAATTTTGCCGATGACAAAAGAGGCCGGCCCAATTGGGGCTATAAGATATTCTTCGAAAGTTTTGTGATACAATCTTGCCATATTGAGTGGTGATGCCACGGAATTGAAACTGATATTCATAGCATTCATGGCCATAATCCCCGGCACAATAAAATCCAGATAACTGCCGCCGTTCATTTGTATGCCGCGGCCCAAGCCCCAGCCGAAAGCAACAAGATATAAGATAGGTGTCACCATACGGGAAAGAATAAATTTTCCCAAGCGACGGTCCAGGACCAACCAGTCACGCCAAAACACCGTGTGTATATCGTAAAAGCTCACTATCCCACCACCTTTCGACCGGTCAACTCGACAAAAACATCCTCTAAGTTTGAACGGCGAATCATGGTATCGGTAGAAAGCTGCCCGGCAAAAGAGGCTGCCTCGTTTCTGGTGCTGAAAAACCGGTATTCTGTAGCGCCCTTGTCACTCCATTCAACGACATAGTCACCCAGCCGCCGGCACAAGGCTGACGGGCTATTCAAAGCAATCAATTTGCCTTTGTCCATAATGGCTACTCTTTTGCATAAATTTTCAGCTTCTTCAATGTAGTGGGTTGTCAACAAAACGGTAATTCCATCATGATTCAGTTTGCGGACAAGATCCCACAAACGCCGCCGGACTTGCGGATCAAGCCCGACAGTCGGCTCATCCAGGAATAATACTTTGGGGCGGTGGAGCAGCGCCCGGGCAATCATCAGGCGTCGCTTCATACCGCCGGAAAAAGTCTGCACCATGTCCTTGCTCCGCTCGCTTAACTCGACGTAGTCCAGCAGTTCATCAATCCGTTTATTCCGCTCGCCGGCGGGAATATGATGCAGCCGGCCATGCAAGTCCAGATTCTCTCTTGCGGTTAAATCTATATCCAGGTTTAAGTGCTGCGGAACAACGCCGATCGTGCTTTTTATTTCCAAATCATTATCAGGAATCTGCCAGCCGTTGATACTGATTCTGCCGTCTGTCGGTTTTGTCAGCATTGTCAAAATTCTGATAGTGGTTGTTTTGCCTGCACCATTTGGCCCAAGTAACCCGAATGTCTCACCCTGCTCTACAGTCAGAGTAAGATTATCAACAACTGTCCGCTCGCCAAATTTCTTGACCAGTCCCTCAATTACAATCATGAACGCATCTCCTATCGTGCCAATTTTTGATTATGCACGTGCTGATGCGTGTGGCTATGGCTATGCTGATGAGAATGCGGGTGCGACATAACTTCTTGCAGTTTTTTTTGGTCTGAGCCAATTTCCTGGAAAGGTTTTTTCCGCATGCGGTGCATAAGAGCAAGTTCAACTACCTCGGCAACATCGGACCGTTCGACTTTGTCTCGGCCATTCAAGGCGGCCAGCGCTTTGGCAGCCTTCAGCATAACCAAGTCGGCGCGGTGGCCGTCAACTCCCATTTGAACGGCGATGTCGGCAATGTTATATAACACATCATCGTCATAGCTCACTGCCGGTAACAGTTGTTGGGCAGCCACAATTTTCTCCCGTAGCTTCCCCTGTTCGGCTTCCCAAGCGGCAGCAAACTTTTCCTGATTTTCTTCAAAAGCAGTGCGGCGTTTGATAACCTCTACCCGCTTGGCCGGATCGGCAATCCCCTCAATGGTGACGCACAACCCGAAACGGTCCAATAATTGCGGTCTTAACTCGCCTTCTTCCGGGTTCATCGTACCAACCAGTATAAACTGCGCCGGGTGGGAAAACGACACACCCTCCCGTTCGACGGTGTTAACCCCCATGGCTGCCGCATCAAGTAATACATCAACAATATGGTCATCCAGTAAATTGACTTCATCGACATAGAGGATGCCCCGGTTAGCTTCTGCCAGTACACCCGGCTCAAATTTCTTTTCACCGAATTTGATGGCATGTTCAATATCCAGCGTGCCTACAACCCTGTCCTCAGTAGCCGATACAGGCAGATTAACTACTTTCATCGGCCTCTTGGCCCGCGGTAATACTTCCCCCTGTTCATAGCGTTCATGACATTTAGGACAGTGTGTCAACGGCTGGTCAGGATCGCAGTGAAACGGACAGTCGGCAACTACGTCAATTTCGGGCAAGAGTTCAGCTAAAGCCCGTACCGCTGTTGATTTGGCGGTTCCCTTTTCCCCGCGGATAAGTATCCCGGAAAGACGCGGATTAATGACATTGAGCATGAGCCCTTTTTTCATGCTGTCCTGGCCAACAATAGCCGCGAATGGATAGTTGATCGGTTTGTGATTATGCATATTTCCTATCTCCTCTACCTTATAATAGTAAATCTAAGATAATAGTAAATCTAAGCTAACGCCCCACGGACAATGTCCACCAGGCTGTCGACTTTGAGTTGTTCAATGGTGTAGCACTCGGCACCAAGCCGGACTGCCAGTTCTTGCGCTTTACCAAACGACAATAGGCCTTTTTGCTCGGTATCAACAACTATATATTTAATGTCCAGTTCTTCGCGCATGGCTTCGGCCACCCGATGGGCCTCAGCCAGCGGTTTGTCCCCCGCCATGGCCACATTAGCCTTACCGTCAGACAAAATAATGACAATCGGCCGCATATGCGGACTGCGTTTCAGTTGCTGCCGGACCACTTCCTGAGCTTTGGTCAGGCCGGCAGCCAACGGCGTTTTGCCGCCAACCGGCATTTCCACCAGACATTTTTGCGCCAGTTCGACACTATTGGTCGGCGGCAACAATACCTCGGCCCGGTCGCCTTTAAACGCTACCATACCCACCCGGTCCCGTTTCTGATAGGCATCCTGCAACAGAGATAATATGGCCCCTTTCGTCTCAATCATCCGCTGTTTGGCCCCCATTGAGCCGCTGGCGTCAACGACAAACAACATAAAGTTGCCAATGCGCTTTTCCCGGACTTTTTCCCGGATATCGCCGGTTTCAATGACCAGCGCCATACCATTGGCTTTACGGCTCTGTTGAAAAGGAGCGGCAGCGCGGATGGTGGCGTCAATAGCCAGGTCGTTACGTTCCCGGTGGCTGGTGCTCTTTACATACCGGCCAACACTGGAATCGGTTTTGGTACGCGAACGCCGGCCAGACCCCCGGCGAACCTGGCGGTCTTTATCATGGCTGATGCGCTTAATGACAAAAGGTTTGCCCACGGCAAACACCGTCTCTGTAGCCGGGTTGGCGCTGCTATTATTATCCTGGTTGTCATCCTTGTCCCCTTGTTGCTGACTTTCTTGCTGCTGCTCCGGAGGTGGCGGCGGAGGTTGTTGGTCTTGCCGGTCGGGTGGCTGCTCCTCACTTTGGTCTTCCGGCGGTTCAGGCTGCTCGTGTTCCTGCTGCTTAGGTGTCTGTGATTCATCCGGCGGCTGACGGCGACGATGCGCCAACACCAGCGGCGCAATATCTAAAACATCCTGCCCGGTGACTTCCCGCCGCCCCCGCCAGGCAGCCAGCGTTACCGCTGCGCGAACCAGCATGATGTCCGCCCGGTGCCCTGCGGCAAAGGCCTCAGCACATAGCTGGCTGGCCATGGTATATAATTCATCCGGCATCTTGACCACTGGCAATAAACTGCGGGCGGCAATCACTTTTTCCCTGAGCGCCGCTTGTTCATTCTGCCACGCGGCTATAAATGCCCCGGGACTCATTTCAAAGGCTTCCCGGCGCTTAATAATCTCCACTCTTGTCTGCCGGTCAAGCACCCCCTGAACATCGACACACAAGGCAAAACGGTCTAATAGCTGTGGTCTGAGATCGCCTTCTTCCGGGTTCATAGTACCTACCAGGATGAATTCTGCCGGATGAGTCACACTAATACCTTCCCGCTCAACAACATTGATGCCGCTGGCAGCCGCGTCCAACAGCACGTCGACGATATGATCATCCAGCAAGTTGATTTCATCGACATAGATGATACCCCGGTTGGCTTCACCCATTAAGCCGGGCAAAAAAGCCCTTTGCCCGGCTTTGATGGCCTGTTCAAAATCCAGGCTGCCGACCACCCGGTCTTCGGTGGCCGATACCGGGATATCAATAACCGGTACCGGCATGGTTCGGGTTTGCACACTTCCTTTCCGGCTGCCGCAGCCGCCGCACGCCTTGCCGGGATCACGGGGATCGCAGTGATACGGACAATCTGCCACCGCTTCCATGTCAGGCAGAATCTCAGCCAGCCCCCGGACAGCCGTTGACTTGGCAGTCCCTTTCTCACCGCGGATAAGTATACCGCCTAAACGGGGATTTACCGCATGGAGCAAGAGCCCTAACTGCAAGTCCTCCTGTCCGGCCAAAGCGGCAAAAGGATAGATGACCCGGCGCTGTTTGTTTGGTTTTTCCATATTCTCACCTCAACTTTCAATAACAACCTGCCTGTAGCCGATAACCTACTTATACAGCTTGGCTTTCCAAGCCGGAACATCTTCAGCGGTGATAATATCAATACTTCCCCCCTGATACTCACCGTCGATGTCGCCCATCCGTTCTTCCATCCAGCCTTCAATCTCCATATAGGTATCTTTCAGCCCATCCAGTATTGCGGGATCGGCTGCCCATAAACCCCGTTCAGCTGCTTCCAGCAGCCGTCGGTTAATCTCTTCCATGGCCCAGGGGTTGTTCTCTGCAAACCATTTTCGCATGTCTTTGTCCAGCACGTAGGTCTTAGCCAGGTCGTCAAACACCCAATCGGCAACCTCGCCGGTGGTTGCCTCCCAGCCATATACATGGGTGATACGTTTGGCCATGTCGCCAGCTCCTTTGTAGCCGTGGCGCTTCATACCGTCAATCCAGCCGGGATTTAAGATTTTTACACGGATAATGCTGTTAATCTCTTCGGATAAGCTGGTGACCGCCGGGCGTTGGGGATCCCGGGTATCGCCGAAGTAGGTTTTTACTTCCCCGCCCTTCTGCGTCCGGGCGGCGGCAGTCAAACCGCCGTAATAGGAAAAGTGGCAACAGCAGCCAAAAATATCATATTCATCGGTTGCCGCCTTGTTGTAGGTCAAATCAACTGTTGTCAACTGTCGTTTAAACTGTTCGGCGGCTTGCCGGCCACCCCGGTTTTTCCCGTAAGCATAACCGCTCCAGGCAATGAACACATCGGCCAAGTCTTTTTCGGTTTTCCAGGCCGATGCGTGTACGGCCAGGCTTACTCCGGCACCATACGTATTGGGCTTGCTGCCAAATATCCGGGCAGTAGCCTGTTCCCATGCCTCAGGAGTACTGTCTGCCAACTGTTCCAGTTGCTCCAGCGCATGCTTGCGTACATAATTTTGCTCGCAAGGCTCATCCAGTTCCGCCACTGTGCGAATGGCTTCATCAATGAGGTCAATGATTCCCGGAAAACAATCCCTGGTAACGCCGCCGATACGCAAAGTAACGTCAATCCGCGGGCGCCCCAAATCGGTCAGCGGGATAACGCGGAATCCCTTGACCCGTCCGCCGGCAACCCACTTGGGCTCTACTCCCAGCAGCGCCAATATTTGCGCCACCTGCTCGCCGTCGGTCCACATACAATCGGTGGCAAACAGCACCATGCCGCAATTTTCCGGCACCCGACCGGTATCCTGCTCGTGCCGGGCGATCAGCGCGTCAGCCAACTTTTGGCCAACTTTCCACGCCGCTTTGGTAGGAATGCGTTCCGGATCGGCACTGTAGAAATTTCGCCCTGTAGGCAGAATGTCTGCCCGTCCCCGGGTAATCAATCCGGACGGTCCGGCCGGGAGATACCCGCCGCCGAAGCCGTGCAGCAAACTGTCGATCTCCTTTGAGGCGGCAAGATTCGTGTCAATACTTTTTACCTTGTCCCGCCAGTAGCCTAACTCCTCAACTTTTGACAGGTTTACTAAATGAGTTCCCATAACCTTTTGTGCTATCGTAAGTATGTCTATATTCAAGCCGCTTACCGTCATGTTGCTCACCTCTCCACACTCAATTAAATATTTCGCTTTGTCATTGCGAACGCCAGTGAAGCAATCCCGTCATTCATTCTTGTTGGTGTTGCTGAGCAGTATGCGTGTCTCCCAATGACCGTTAAATCATCAGTTCATTCTATACACTATCAACTATATGAAATCCAATAAAGATTTTTTTCTAGGCGTGTTGTTAGTAACGCTCCACCGCGGGCGCTTGACTTACGCTTATACTAACAACACGCCTGTACATCTTTATTGGATACTATATAGCCATAAAATTGCGGACAAATTCTTTCACATAGGTATTGGCATCCTGCAGCAGGGCGCCATAGTTCTTGCCAAAGCCCGCGTGCCATTCATGGGGATTGTCTTTTAGCTGGTCATAGTCGAGACCCATGAGTTCCACCACCAAACGGACCAGCGTTCCGTGTTCGCCGGTATCATGCTTGAGTACAGCCTGAATAAAGTTGACCCGGCGCTCCCCTTCAGGGATGTCACCAAAAACATGCATGCCATCCTGATGCAGCCGGTTTTTCAGCCCGGTAATTAGGCCATGCAATTTCTCAACAATTACGTCAAAATCATCATGGTCATGGCCAATGTCTGCCAGCAACTTAGCCTCTACCGCTTTGTCCGTAATCAACTGTTCCAGTTCGTGACTACGGGCAGGATCGGTATGTTTGGCCTGAATGTATTGATCTAAAAAGCTTTCCAGTTCTTCCAGGTGGCCATAAGTCGCCGCCTCCACCATCACGGTCTGCATATGCCCGATCAGAGCGGCATAGCTGCGCCGTTTGGCGATTGTACCTTCCGGCGGGTTGTCGGTGTTGTAAATATAGAGATGAGGGACTGTTCCCAAGGTAAGTTCAGGAAAACAAGTTTCGGAAAGGCCCACCGATTTGCCTGGCAGAAATTCCAGATTACCGTGAGTACCGACATGTACAAGCACATCAGCGCCCCACATATCCTCCAGGTAGCGGTAGGTAGCTACGTACTGATGGGTCGGCGGGCATTCAGGGTCATGCAGCAGCTTACACACCTGTCCGTCACATCTTGGTCCGGCGCAGCCCCGTTTGGGCTGGCAACAGACAACCACATTGCCGTATTCAACCCCGGTAATCAATATTTTTCCGTCATATACCATGGCCGCAGGCACACCGTCCTTTTCTTCCCCCGGCGGCTTACCCCAGGTTTCAATCATGGCGGCCTGAACCGTGGCCGGAAACTTGTCAAACCACTGCCGGTATTCGGCTTCGGTTAAGTATTTTATTACCCCGCCCTTTTCCACAATCTCCTCAATAGGCGTCCAACGAAAATCCGAAATGGCTTTTGTCCCCATGATCCGGTCAATAAGTTCTTTGCCTGATGCCGGCAAGTTTTCGATGTGGTAGCCGGCTTGCTGCATGCGGGCCATAATGCGAGCCACGCTCTCAAGCGAATCCAGGTTAGCGGCGCCACCCACAGCTAATTCCACACCATGACAGGGGCTGTTGTGAAGAATGATGGCGACTTTCCGCTCTGACGGCTGCTTGGACCTGAGATCTATCCACTTTTTTACCCGCCTGCACAAATAATTTATCCGTCCTTTTAGCGGCAGATAAAATTCCAGCGCTCCGCCAATGCTCTGCTCATGCACCCGGCTCAATGACCCGATAACAATGGGTTCAATAACGCCATTGCACTCGGGCATGGCTACCGACATTACCATCGTCGGTCCGGAAATTCCGTAGGCATCAGACCGCCACTCGGCTTCTGTCTTGCTATAGGTCAAGAGCCCTTTAATGATTGGCACATCCAAGCATTTAAGCAAATCATCACCGGCAGGCTTGGCTGTTCGTTCCGTTTCTCCTTGTTTCACCATGAGGAACGACTGGAGATTAATTAAGCCGTCAATGACCGGTTTGTCATTAACCATAAAGTAGTTATTAATTACATAGACATTATCTTCTGAGCCTGTCTCTATATCGCGCCGTCCGGTGCTAAAGGCCGGCAGCGCGTTGCAGCCTAGTTCATCAAGTTCCCGCACAAGGGATTCAATCACTTCGGTATTATGATTAATCCACAAATGCCGGTAA
This sequence comes from Sporomusaceae bacterium ACPt, assembly GCA_041428575.1. GTDB lineage: Bacteria > Bacillota > Negativicutes > Sporomusales > Sporomusaceae > Sporomusa_D > Sporomusa_D carbonis. Next base: position 650,133 of record CP155570.1, on the reverse strand, counting down.
AAAAGTATCCCAACCGTAGGTCTTCCTGGAAGGCAGGCAGGACAGTTGTCCATAAAATCTACCGCATCCTCATATAAGCGGTCACTTCCCGGATAAAAAATGCCCTGCCAGGGAATTTCTTCGGGCGGCAAAACGGTAACTTGCGCACCTAAAACTTCTTTCATAATATATAGCAGGGCGTTTTTAGCGTTTTCTGTTCCGCCCAGCGTCAAATAGTGTTGCACTGTTAGCGCCACGTGAGCGCCAACGCTGTTATACGCCAGAAGACCCGGGTCATAGCCGAAAGCAATCGTTGGTTTTTGCTTGCTTAAGGCGCTGATTTCCCCGGAAATATCCTCCCACACGCTGCCGGTTGATGGAAATAAAAAGAGTGCATCGGCCTCGGAACGAAGATATTCGAGCATTTCTTCCCGGTAACTTCCGTCTTCCAGTTCACGAATACTGCACATTTTCAGTTCCAGACCGGGAATATGTCCCAAAGCTTCAGCTAATGCCGGTATATAACTCGTCCACATAATAGCTCCGATTTTCATAATTGTCCCCTCCTATAAGTATGATCGGGCAATTTCATACACAGGCCGCAAACTTGAAGCATAATACAGTCCATATTGATAACAAATATAGCTAGTCTTGCTTAGAATCACTATAACAGCCAGCAGTATGTAAACACTAAGAAACATTTTTTCACCCGGAGTAAAACACAACTCTTCCAAGTAAGTGCGGCGGTCCTGGGAACGAAAAGCCCGGCTTTCTACAGCAACCGCCAAGGTTCCTGCCCGCCTGAGACAATTGGCCAGAATCGGCGACAGTAACCGGATACTCAACCGGCTGCCGCCACGCATTGTAGACGCCGAGACAACCTGCATGGTTTCTTGCATAAGTATAGGAATAAACCGAACCGCCGTTACGGCCATAAACGCCAGACTGTACGGCATTCGCAACCGTACCAGTCCCAGAAGCAGCAAGCGGGTGTCGGTAGTCCAGCACACTAACAATCCCAGCGTGGTCATAGCCGCCATCCGCAATCCTTGCCTAAGTCCGTATATAACCCCCTCATGATAGACATATAATCCTTTAGTCAGCGGGCCCAAAACGGGTAACTCGGGCGCGATGAGCGTAAGCATCACCGTACGCGGAACTTGTTCGTAAAACAGCGCCTGGCTGAATACCGCTCCCCATAACCCCAGCAGTACAACCACTACAGCAACTTTGAGTTTCATGAGGGGCAGCCGGGCTATCAGCATTCCTGCAGCACCGACTGCCAGCATAATTGCCAGCAGAGCGGGATTATCCAAAAATATAATGACAAAGCCGGTAATGAGCAGCATGCTTATTTTGACGCGCGGATCCAGGCGGTGGATTAGGGTAGTCCCGGCACCCGTCCGGGTAAGCTCCTGCCAGTTCAGCATATCCACTTCTCCTCCAATTCCAGAGGAGTAAATACATCCGGGATGCCAAGCGCCCGGCCTACCAACCACGACTGGGTAGGTCGCAAACCGCTGCGGTTAAGTAACGGAGCATCGGCAAACACGTTACGGGGCGGACCATCAGCCACAATCTTTCCCTGATTCAGGACAATAACCCGGGTGGCATACCGGATGGCTGACTCTACATCATGAGTACAGAATACCAGTGTTTCAACCTGGTCCATCAATGCCGCCATCATGCTTTCAATATTTCGCTTATCTTGTCCGGTCGTCGGTTCATCCAGCAAAACAATCTCCGGTTGCATTGCCACTACAGCGGCAATAGCCGTTCTAAGCCGCTGACCACGGCTTAAAGCCAGCGGCGGATCATCTTGAAGATCTGCCAGCGCCAGTCCCTGAATTGCCTGCCCATAACGTTCAGTCATTAAGGCTGACACGGTTTTTAGATTACGCAAACCAAATTCAACCTCTTGCCGGACACTACTGTGAAAAAGCATCAGGTCAGGGTTCTGCATCACCATCCCGACTGTTCCCAGCGGCAACTTTTTCTTTCCGTCAATCAGTCTGCCGGCTACCCTCACGGTGCCTTGCTGGGGCGGCGTCAACGCTGCCATATGCGCCAGCAAAGTCGACTTACCTGCCCCGTTGCGCCCCATTATGGCCACTTTTTCGCTTTTGTGTATCGTAAGATTAATACCATTTAATACTTGTTTATCATTTTTGGCATACCGGTAAAAAAGATCGCCAATTTCCAGGACGGGTGTTCCCGCAGCCGCCGGCCGGCAACAAACGGCTGCCGGCTTAGATTTTTTCCTGACACCCGACTTCAATAGATTAACAGCTTCCTCAACCGTCATCGCAATATGGCCCTGTTTCAGCCGTCGGCTGATTTCCACTGTTTCCGGCAGCCTCAGGCCCATCTTGATAAATAACTCAGCCTTGGCCATGGCCTGCCGCGCCGGGGCATCGACGACGATTCTCCCGCTGTCCATGACGACAACGCGGTCAACATACTGCGCCACTTCGTGGATGCGATGCTCGACCATGACTACGGTTACCCCGTACTCCCGGTTGAGTTTTTTGACTACGTCCATAACCTCGCAGGCACCTTGGGGATCAATTTGGCTAATGGGCTCATCAAGAGCCAGTATCCGCGGTTCAAGCGCCAGCATGGAAGCAATGGCCAGCCGTTGTTTCTGGCCGCCCGATAAAGCCGCCGTACTCCTTAGCCGGTAGCCAGCCAAATCTACCGCCTTCAGCGCCCACTCCAGCCGTTGTTCTATTTCCGCCCGCGGCAAACATAAGTTTTCCGGGCCAAAGACCACTTCATCCTGAATCACTGTCGCGAAAATCTGATCATCAGGGCTTTGCTGCACCAGCCCAACTTGGGCAGACAGTTCAGCCATAGTCATAGTCCGGGTGGTACATCGGCCAATAACCACTTCCCCTTGGCACCTGCCGCCGGAAAGATGGGGAATAATGCCGTTTAAACATTTTAGCAACGTACTTTTGCCACAGCCGGTCGGTCCCGTCAACAGGACAAACTCCCCGTCGCTAATTTTCAGGTTGATTTGCTGTAAGCTGGCTGCCTCCCGTCCGGGATACCAAAAACTGAAATCATTAAAGGCAATCATCTGTCACACCTCTAATCCATTGATGTCCGGCGCAAAGTACCGCCCAACCGGCAGCCGATAGCAGCACCGGCAACCGTATAAACAAAACCCGCGGCAATCACGGCCTGGATATACCAATCGGCATAAAACAGCCGGAACAAAGTCATATAAGCCATAAAGTTCATGTAACTTGTAACAACATCGACAAGACCGCACGCGATTGCAATCAGCATTACCTTCCCCGCAGTACTGCAGCCGGCCTGGTTACGGGTCACGCCAGCTGTGTACAGAGCGCTCTCCAGACATACGGCTAGAGCAGCATAGGTCAAAACTTGCAAGGGTGTAAAGTGGCCGAAAATAAAACCGTTTAAGATAAATCTGACAATAATCATGAGAGTTATGGCCCCCGGTCGGGGTATAATCACCGCCAACGCAATCATCAATGCATACAGCACAGTTTGACTGAAAAAACCGGTGAACAAAAAACTAAACGGCCCGAAAACAACGTGAGTAATATCCCATAAGACGGTTTGCGGCAAATTTACCGTTACAAACGTAACTGTACCAAATAACGAAACCGTAACAAGCTCTTTGGTAGAAAACCGCGACAGTGCGGCTTCCTGCCGCCATAGCAGCCAGCCAGTACCGATAACGGCAAGCAAAGACATAACGAGCGTAATCATTACCGGCCGGTCATTGCGGGTCACAAGCTGTATTTCTTTTTCGGAACTGCTAATGACCTTATTGACCCCAAATACCGAAGCCTCAGTCTTGAACAGGTAGCTGCCCGCGACCGCACTGTTCTCATTCAGGTATACAGGCAATACTACCTGAGTACCGGAATGAGGCGGTATGGCCGCAACGCCATAACTGTAACCAAAACCGGCATTTTTATGCGGTGGTGACGTAAATGCGGGCGCCAGAGCGCCGCTCACGGGATCAAGAATTTTGCCGGAAACCAGAATCAACACATGTTCGTCACCGTCATTACTCACCATAATACCGGCATAGGCAAAAGGTTCATCATCAAGGCGGCGGTTGTCCGGCTCGCCCCCCGCCAGCCGCGCCAACCTGCTGGGCGGCACATAGACTAAACTGCCTGAACCGGTTTTCGGATCAAACCGGCCGGTAAAATCGACCGGTAATTCTACGGCCTGAATACGGATTTTACTGCTGATATCGGCAACTGACGCCACTTGTACAGCCGCCGTCCCGCTCATTTGCCATTGTTCCTTCCCGTTATCCACAGTCACGATGGCCCGAATCAGCGGTTTGGTTCCGGCCTGCACAGCTTTCAGTTGCAATTGCTCATTCCAGTTTTCATTTTTAGCCTGCAAACGTTTCCGGCCGATAATGTGCCTGACTCCATCCACGGTTTCGATACTCATTCCCTGCGGGATATTGGCCGCTTCAAGGCCAGCGGGTATCTTTATATCCACCTTGATATTTACAGTCTCATCGGTGTGATTGGTTAATAAAATATTGGCGGTAAAAGCACTCCCCGCCGGCACTACGCCGATGCTGCCCGCACTGTTCAGGCCATATGGGGCTTGCAGCACGAACGACACTTTTTCCAGTCCGGCAGCCGGGCTTTGCCCTGTTAGCACAATACTCTTCCCACCGGCCAGCGTCAGCTCAACAAAGTATTTTTTATCCGGATCCCATTTTGTAAATACAGGTATCTTTTGCCTTAACCCTGGTCCAATCGCCACAACGGTCAGCACTTTTCCCTTTTCATTCATGATGCTCAATTTTTCCACTTCGTGCGGAGCATCCAGAACAATATCCACACCTTGCCCGGTAAACTCAACATGGCCTGTTATCGCCTGATTAACATTGAGAAACAGGTACAAGCCTGCAACTGTTATTACAACAATTGCTACCAGTGTCCATTTTGTTTTGTTCATTACCATTCTCCGTTCCATATCCTATTACAAGATATGCAGACGATATTTTCCCATCGGCCTATACGGCATACGCCTCCTTACACAGCAAAATAGCCATGAAAAATAAACCTTACCCTGCTCCTGCGGGTTGTTTACCTTCATGGCTAATCACTAAAAAACAAAAACCACAAAAGCATTGTCTTATTTCAAGACAATAACCTTCATGGTTAAGAGGCGTGTTGTTAGTAACGCTCCACCGCTGGCGCTTGACTTACGCTTATACTAACAACACGCCTGTACATCTTTATTGGATACTTATCATTGCTGTGAAGATTTGGCGGCTTTAATAAAATAACAATCGTTGCCATCTATTACGTTCACTACATTATAGCCGGCAGCCGTCAGCCATTCACACACTGTCGCCGCTGCCGCCAGCCGATCGTCTTGTACGGCTGCGGTACCGCCATGAATGGCATTAACTTGTTCCCTTGATAAATCATGCATTATCGTTAAAATACCCTTTTCGACGAGAATATTCCGCATGTGCTGGAAAAATAAATGTTTATCCTTGATATGCGGGAAAAAGTTAAAACATACTATGGCATCATATAAGTTATCCGTCATAAAACTCATGATATCGGCAACGACAAACTCGATGCCGCCCAAGCCAGCGTATTTGGCTTGAGCTATCGCCAGCATTTTGGCAGAAAAGTCCACTGCCGTTATTTGTCCCTGGCTTCCCGTGATGTTCTTAATAAACGGCAACAGTATGCCTGTCCCGCTGCCGGCATCAAGCACCCTGGCGCCAGGACCTAGCCCGATCATATTTACCAGGCGGGATATTTTTTCTTCATCGGCTGCCCGCGTCGCATCCCAGTCTGCGGCAATACGATCAAAAAAACAAGCGTCACCCACCATTTTTCACCTGCCTGAATGTTACTGATCCTGCCTGCAATTTTTTAACCAGCAACGGTATAAAAATCAGTTGAATAGCCATCCCCGGCAACCCCGTGGAAAAAACGCCAAGAAGATACGCCAGCGGCTGGATCTTTATCTGCAATAAACCACCTATAGCGGCCACAGCAAGTCCTGCGGCCAGCCTTCCTGTCAACATTGCTCCAACAAGCGACCAAACAAGCGGTACATTACGCTTTTGATACAAATAGCCGGCACTCAGCCCATAAACTCCAAGTTCAACAACCATTATCGGCAATACCGGCAGTAACGGCGGCATACCTGTCAACAGACTGCTCAACACCGGCGTCAGGGCTCCTGCCGCTAATCCGCCCTGGCTGCCAAGCAACAACCCGGCCATCAGCACCGGGATATGCATCGGCAGGAAGACCGATCCGCCGGCACCGGCTAAGTGAAAGGCTAGCGGCAGCACAACTCCCAGGGCGATAAACATGGCGACGCCTATCAATTTCTGTGTAGAACTCATATCATCACCTTCCCGCCTTACGTCTTGGCTATAATTTTTGCGTTAGGCTGACATAGTACGAACGGCCTTGCATCGGGTAGCCATATTGTTCTACATAATCCTTGTCGAAAAGATTGTCAACATACAGGCTAAGCGTCCGTTCCGGGTCAAGTTCTCTAACCACAGCCAGATTATGAATGGTATAACTGCTCAAAGTCACTTTACCATACGATGCTTTCTGATTACCGGTATAATTGACAGTATAGCGGACTTGCCACGGTTTGGCGTCATACTGATAAGCCAAAGCAATCTTGTGGCGCGGAGAGTAATCAAATTCGCTCTGGTCTGTCCCTTCTTGCTTAGTATGCTGGTTGGTATAATTGAATATCAGTCTATTGCTATTGTCTAAATTATAAACATTCTCCCATTCGGCGCCCCACACGTTGACCTTGTCAACATTATAGATGAAAAAAGGATAAGTATGCTCAAAATTAATGTAGTCGTCAATATTTTGGTAATAAAGCGTCAGTTTGGTATTATACTTGTCGCTGACTTTTTGTTCAGCACCCAACTCATAGCTCATTCCCTGCTCAGGCTTTACATCCTTTTGGTAACCGGGGTTCAAATTGCCTCTATTATCCGTTTGTGTATTGTAGTTGCGGGCCCACCAATAATATTCAGCCATTGACGGCGCACGCCACAAATTTCACCGCCGTCAATGCCTTTATCCCGGGTGATAATGTTTATTACCCCGCCAAGCGTATTACCATGAGCTGCTGACTTGGCCCCTTTAATGATCTGTATTTTCTCTACCGTATTGAGTGGTATTGTTGTCCAGTCAATATACTGCCCGCCCATAACCCCGGCAGAATTGATTTGGCGGCCATTCAGCAATACAGTATACCGCCTGGCGTCAAATCCCCGCAGTTTAATCGTACCGTCCTGATTATCGCCGGCGCTCGCCCGCAGTTCAATATCAATACCGGCCGAACCCCGTAAGAGTTCGGGTATTGTCGATGCCTTGCCCGGACTGACTGTCTTGACGTTAACTGTTGTATCAGCGTTATCTTTCTTTACGCTGTCAGCCTGAATGACAATTTCTTCAAGGCTGTATGCCGGAGTTTCTTCCGCCATAGCCGGCATTCCGGCCATGACCATACCGGCAACAATGGCTGCAGCCAGCGCTTTTTTGCTTACTTTCATTGGTCAATCCCCCATTGTGTACATTTTTATATAGGCAGACTACTATTACCTTAGCCTGAATACTACCGACAAAGTGGTATAACAGCGTACCGCCCGGCCACTGTCAACGTCCTGGGCAGGTACAAACCGCCATTTTCGGACAGCTTCAAGCGCGGCAGCATCCAAAGCTTCACGGCCCGAAGAGCGTTCTACCCGGATTTGGCCGGGCCGGCCGTTTTCCAGTATCTCAATTCGCACAGCTACTGTCCCGCTGAATCCGTCCTGTCTTGCTTCTTCCGGATAAGCAGGCTCAACTTTGCTTAACACGCGGGGTGGCGAAATTCTTCCGGACCGGCCCGAGCCTGTTCCAAAGACAGCGGCTGTTGTTCCCGCCCCTCCAGGCAGAGCGGTCATGGCCGGCACAGCCTGTCCATTCGTTGGGGACCCGCTCGGTTCGGATACAACATTATCGGCAACATTATCGACCACCGCATCACTGCTTACAGCTTTAACTGCCGGCTGGACAAGCTGAGCTGTCTTGGGTATGACCGGGCTAGCCGCCGGGGTAACCGCCGGCTGCTCTGCCGGATTGTTGGCCGCTTGTTCAGGTGAAGTTATGTCACTGATTAATTCCAGTTCAATATCCTCAGGCATATTGGGTACTGCAAACAGCTTGCCGTTTAACCAGCCGGCCCCGGCTAGAAATATACAATGGATAATCCAGGAAACAAGAACAGCCCGCCGCCAGTATGACTTGCTCGCCATATTTCATCACCTCATTGCCTGCTCGGTGGCAACAGCAACTTTTTTTACACCCAACGCTTTTAAATCATCAAGTACAGCTACCACCCGGCCATATTCGGCCTGCTTGTCCGCCCTGAGTATGAAGGCGGTATCGGCCTGCCGCGCCAGTTGCGCCTGTACACGGGTCTTAAAAAGCTCCATCGGAATATTCTCCTGGTCAATATAAATCATACCGTCACGGGCAACTGTAATTGATACGTTTTTTTGCATATCCGACTGTGCAGTGGATGCCTGTGGCAGATTAACCGGCAAAGTGCGCTGCTCAACCATATACAGGCTGCTCATCATAAAAAACACGAGTAAAAAAAAGATGATATCAATCATCGGAATAATCATAATTTTCGGCTGGCGTTCAAGACGCAGATTACGCAATTTCATGCCGGTCACTCCGTCTCTTGGCTTCGGCTAACACGCTGCAACACTGTTCCATACCGGTTATGATGCTATCAAGCCAGTGGCTGTAGAAACTATGAACGATAAGGGCGGCAACAGCAACACAGAGTCCGGTAGCGGTAGCAACAAGTGCTTCACCTACCCCGCCGGTAATAGCACTGGGCTGACCTGACTTAATAGTCATAATGCTAAATGAGGAAATCATGCCGACAACCGTACCCAATAGTCCTAGCAGCGGTGCTAACGTTACAATGGTATCAAGATAACTAAGCCGTTCCCGCAGCTTGGCAGCAGCTAAGGCAGCTGCACCGGACATAGCACTTTCTAAATCACAGGCATCAAAGTGGCGGTTAGTCAACCCGCGCAAAAGCACCATAGCCGTGACACCACCGGCAGCCTCGCATACCTGCCGCGCTCCTTCCCAATCATCTTGATCCAGCTTAGGAGTTAGTTCAACCACAAGCCTGTCAGTATCGGTTATAGACTTGCGGTAAAACATATACCGTTCTACGGCGATAGCAACAACCATAAACGAACAGACCAGCAAGGGATACATGACAAGTCCGCCCTTTTTAAAAAGTTCAATGCTGTTTGTAATCAGTTCCATGTTAACCTCCCTGTTAAGTATACTTACATCATTTGGCGAAGCGTAATTGACAATAAAAAAAGCATGAACAAGCTGAGGGCTTACCGTCCTCATCAGGCTTCATGCCATTTTAAAACTATATATTTCACTACAGTTTGCAACACAAATTGACTACCGGAATCAGCCACCCCCCGCTCAAAAATAAAGAAGACCACAAAATATACGGTCATTTCTTAACCGTAAAACCTTCGTGGCCATTGTTCTCTTGCTATTCAGCTGGAATTCTGTAGATTGTCCTAAACAGCCTTCTTGACTGTATTTGTTAAAATAATAACATAACCTTCCGCAATTTGGCAATATATAAATTCCATCGTAGGTATTTATTTACAGGTGTGTTGCGGATGAGCATTATTAACAGCTTCATTGAAAACAATTTCAAGTTTGCCGGTATCGCTGCCGACTAACGCATAAACAACTGTCTGACATACGGAATCACGCCTTCGACTATTTTCCTATTTACAAACAATATTTGGTAAAGTATAATGTTGTTCGGTTTGTGCCACAATCACATTGAAAGGTGGTTTGTTTATGGCTGATAAATTTGACATTGGCATCATTGGCGGCGGCCCGGCCGGCATTTTTGCCGCATATGAGCTTACCATCAATAATCCGGAAGTTAAGGTCATCCTCATCGAAGCCGGTCATGACATCTATTCCCGGCGGTGTCCTATCTCCGAAAAAAAGGTGCCGGATTGTATTAAGTGCAATCCTTGCGGCATCATGCGCGGCTTTGGCGGTGCAGGTGCTTTCTCCGATGGCAAATACAACTTTACTACACAGTTTGGCGGCTGGCTTAATGAATATATCCCTGATCAGATGGTGCTGGACTTAATTGAATATGTCGACCAGATTAATCTCAAATACGGCGCTCCGGCCGAGTACTTCAGCACTCAAAACAGTAGTCTGGGTAAAGAAGCGTTGAAGCATGACCTCCACCTTTTGGACGCCCGAGTCCGCCATTTGGGAACTGAAAACAACTTGAAAATTCTGCAGTCCCTTTATGACTACTTGAAAGATAAAATCACCATGCTGTTCGGCATGATGGTAACTTCAATTAAAAAACAAGATGACAAGTTCATCCTCGAGACAGCCAAAAATCAGCCGGTAGAGTGCGACTATCTGATAGCAGCGCCCGGCCGGGCAGGTTCGGAATGGTTTGCCAACCAATGCCGCGACTTAGGGCTGCCGCTTACTAACAATCAGGTTGACGTCGGCGTGCGCGTCGAAATTCCGGCCGAGGTATTTCAACATATTACCGATGAGGTTTATGAAGCCAAATTGGTATACCGGACCAAACAGTACGGCGATTTAGTCCGCACCTTCTGTATGAACCCCAAGGGTTATGTAGTTGCTGAAAACACTGACGGCATTGTCACCGTAAACGGCCACAGTTTCCGTGACGAAAAGCTCCACAGTAAAAATACTAACTTTGCTCTCCTGGTGAGCAACCGCTTTACCGAACCATTTACTGAACCACACCAATACGGCAAACGGATTGCTTCGTTCTCCAATATGCTGGGCGGCGGCGTGTTGGTACAGCGTTTTGGCGACCTGTTAAAAGGACGCCGTACCAATGAGCACCGTCTGGCCCAGAGTTTTACCAAACCCACCCTTAAAGCCACCCCCGGCGATCTAAGCCTGGTACTGCCTAAGCGGCATCTTGACAATATTATTGAGATGATTTACGCACTGAATAAAATTGCTCCCGGCATGACTAACGATGACACCCTGCTATACGGGGTAGAAGTTAAGTTCTATAGTTCCCGCCTCAGATTAACTTCCGAACTGGAAACCGAAATTGACGACATGTTCGCCATTGGCGACGGCGCCGGTATTACCCGTGGCTTATCGCAAGCCAGCGCCAGCGGTGTCCATGTTGCCAGGGTTATCAACAACAGAATGAAAAAGTAGGATAGCAATAAGTACAATAAATAAGCCGCAAATAAACCGCTAAAATCCCACTGCCTCCGGCAGCCTGGAATGATTGCAAAGCCGCACAAAAGCATCAACGATCTCAGGATCAAATTGTGTACCCCGACAGCGAATAACTTCCTTTACCGCGTCTTTCTTGGACATCGCCGGGCGGTATGAACGGGCGCTGATCATTGCATCAAAGGAATCCGCAAGCGCTATTATTCTCGCTCCTAAGGGAATCTCGTTCCCGGCAAGACCATCCGGATAACCGAATCCATCCCATCGTTCATGGTGGGACCGGACTAGCATGGCAATCGGCTTCAGTATTGTTACTTTGTTAAGAATGTCAAACCCTACTTGTGAGTGGCTTTTAATAACTTCATATTCATCCGGGGAGAGACGGTCAGGTTTAAGCAGGATTTGGTCAGGAATACCAATTTTTCCTATGTCATGAAGATGGGCGGCCACATGGATGATATCTTGATACGACTTTGACATTCCCATTTGCCTGGCGACAGCTGCCGCTATTTCGGCAACCCGGTCGGAATGACCCCGGGTATATGTATTTTTAGCATCAAGCGCGGCGGTAAACGCCTCGACTAATTCATGCAAACCGCCGCTCTGAAGCAATATTTCCATGAAAATACTCCCTTCTGACTATATTTTAAGACAGTTCTACCTACCCAATTACAACTTAGCGGCGTATTCTAATCATATAGGGTACACGGTTTATGTTTTGATAATGATTATCATTTGTCGGCGAAAAAAAATTCGGCAATACAAGCCGAAGATTCTTCGATAATGGTTATCAATACCATTTTATTTAAACTATAACAATTTGTCAAATGATTTATAGTAACGCCTTGGTATAATCACAATTTTATTGCAACAGCTGTGTCGCCTATGGTAATACGAATTAAACTTCGAACTTACTCACAGCATTTTTCAATCCTTCCGCCATTTTTACCAAACTTTGGCTGGATGCGGCAATCTCCTGAACTGACGCCGTCTGTTCCTCGGTAGCGGCAGACACTGTCTGGGCCAGACCGGTCGTCTGCTTGCTAATTTGATCAATATCCCGAATAGAAGCCACAATATTTTGGCTTCCGGCTGCCATCTGCTGGATAGCCGAAGAAATATCCCTGATCTCGTCAGATACCTGTTTAACCAAAGTGACAATATCCTGGAATGATTGACCGGCATGTTTTACAACTTCTATACCGGCTTTAACTTCACGTGTGCCGTCATCCATCGTATCAACAGCTTTGTCAGTATCGCCCTGGACTTCCCGGATTAAACTTGCTATCTCTTTGGCTGCCGCCTGGGACTGTTCGGCCAATTGTCTTACTTCTTCGGCAACAACAGCGAACCCCCGGCCCTGCTCACCCGCCCTGGCAGCTTCGATTGCCGCATTCAGCGCCAGCAAATTGGTTTGACCGGCAATACCTGCTATAGTATCGACAATAGCCCCGATTTCTCTCGATCTTTCCCCCAGTTTGGCAATCACTTCAGCCGTTCTTGCTACCGCGCTGTCAATGGTAGCCATCTGCGCAACAGCCGATTCAACAGACCGGCCGCCGTCCTGCGCTGCATCTGAAGTTTTGGCCGCCACAGCCGCTACAGCATTAGCATTGGCGGCAATCTGTTGTATTGACGCCGACAGTTGTTCCACAGCAGTTGTACTCTCATCAATAGCCTTTAACTGCTTGTCACTACCGCGTGACACTTGATCAACAGAATTAGAGATTTGGGCAGTGGCTTGCGCAGATTGTTCAGCGCTGGCAGTCAATTCTTCTGACGCGGCAGTGACCTGCTCAGCAGAATCAACAATATGCCCGACAAGTTCGTTTAAGTGACCAATAGTAGCATCAAGCGCACAACCGAGCCTGCCTATCTCGTCTTTAGCAGTAACATTAACAGTTTGCGTTAGATTTCCTTCAGCGACTTGTTGAAGAATCGACACTACATATTTAAGTCTGCGGACAATCATACGTGACAAAAAAATCCCGGCCGGCAAAGAAATTGCCAGTGCAGCAAGAGTTATCACAGTTATAATCATCCTGGCAGCGACAGCATTTCTCTTGCCTGCCGCATTAATCTCATCAGCCCGTTTCGCGTTATAATCAGCCACTTCTGCTAGCATCTGATTTACCTTGTCGATACGGGCAGCGGCATGCTGAATGAAATATGTATAGCCTTCCTGGTTTTTACCTGACAAGGCAATTTCAACCGCTTTCTCGCGCTCTGTCCGGTAGGCGGTAAGCTCTTGCTTTAACTCAGTGAGTCGCCCTTTTTGAAATTCATCCAGTTTGGACTGCCCATAACTGTCCAGCAGCCGGTCGACTTCGGTAACATGTTCTTTAACTTCATTTACAAGCTTCTGCTCCCGGGCTTTGTCCACATTCGGCTGAAATATTTCCATGGTAATGGCCTCAATCGTCCTAGTCTCGCTCCGTACGGCATTAATCCACTTAACAGGCAGTAAGTAGTCTTTATACATTTCATCCATACCAATGCTCATCTTATCTGAATAATAATAACCGGTAAAACCGACGACACCGATAAATACCGCCATGGTTACTAACAAAACCATTATTTTTGCACTAATTTTAATATTGTGAAGCCATTGCATTTTCCTACCCTCCAAAAAAAAAACGACCAGATGGATGTCTGGGCGCTTATAATATTTTTTAAGAAAAAATTTGTTATTCGGTCCCAGAGAAAATTTAAATTATTATTTAAAATTTTACTACATTTTATCACAACTGTCTAGCAAATTTTACTATTTTTATCCAAATAATCCATGCTATAAGATATAAATACAAGTTTATCTCCTACGCGAATACTCAACTTACATATTTGGCCAGATTTCAACAGCAAACTGTAAAAAATCTAGTAATGGAAACAAAAAGGATTTTTACTATTCTCCTCGAATAGATATTTATCTACAACAGGAGGATGTCAACAATGAAATTAGCAAACCGCCTACATAACCTTGGCACAGAAAATGCTTTTGAAGTGTTGAATGAAGTCCACCGCTTACAGGCAAGCGGTCACAACATTATCAGCTTTGCGATCGGTGAACCTGATTTTGACACTCCAGAAAACATCAAACAAGCCGGTATTCAAGCTATTAAGGAAAACTACACCCACTATAGCCCGTCAGCCGGAATTTTACCGCTCCGGGAGGCTATTGCCAATCATATCGCCGGCACCCGCAATATTAGTGTTAGTCCTGATGAAGTTGTCGTAACCCCCGGCGGCAAGCCAATCATCTACTATGTTCTTCATGCTCTGGTAAATCCGGGCGACGAAGTTATTTACCCCAATCCCGGCTTTCCCATTTACGAGTCGGTTATCCGGTTTGTCGGCGGTGTGCCTGTCCCCGCCCCGATTCTTGAGGACAAGGATTTTAGCCTGGATACTGAGCAATTGCAGCAGCTCATTACACCCAAAACCAAACTCATTATTTTGAACAGTCCCCATAACCCGACCGGTGGTATGCTCACCGCAACCGACCTAAAAAACATTGCTCAACTTGCCTGCCGGCATGACTTATGGGTACTGTCAGATGAAATCTACAGCCGGATTATTTATGACGGAACATTCGCCAGCATTAGTTCTCTCCCCGGCATGCAGAAAAGAACAATCGTCCTGGATGGTTTCTCCAAAACCTATGCCATGACAGGCTGGCGGTTGGGATACGGCGTCATGAACAAAAAGTTGGCAACACATATCGCCAGATTAGTAACCAACTGTGAGTCTTGTACCAATACCTTCGTTCAATATGGCGGCATTGAAGCCTTAACCGGACCGCAAGAATCCGTTACTGACATGGTCAACGAATTCAAAGCCAGGCGAGACTTAATTGTCGCAGGACTAAACAGTATTCCGGGCTTTTCCTGCAAAACTCCTAACGGTGCTTTTTATGCCTTTCCCAATGTAACTGAGGCTTGTGAACTATTGGGACTTAGCGGCAGCAAGGCACTCCAGCAATACCTTCTCTACAATGCGAACGTCGCTGTACTCCCCCGCTCAGCGTTTGGAGCAAAAAATACCGGCGAAACCCAAGAGTATCTCCGTTTTTCTTACGCAACATCCCGCGACAACATTGTTAAGGGTCTGGAACATATTGAGAGAGCTATTAGGACCGGTCGTAAACTTACGGTAATCACAGCTTAATTATCCTAGTGCGACCAAAATGGCACCTAATGCAATAAGTGCTACCCCCAATCCGTTTAGCACGCTTATTTTTTCGCCCAAGAATACCACCGCCAAAATTGTTGCCAGTACAACGCTTAGTTTGTCAATAGGAGCCACCTGTGCTACTTTGCCGAACTTTAGCGCCAAGAAATAGAACAGCCACGAAAGCGCTCCGGCAAGGCCACTAAGAATAATAAACCCAAACGTCCGTTTGTCACTGATAATTACCGGTATTTGCCCGAGATTCCCCTGGAACATCACAACCACGACCAAAAACAGGGCCATAATGATCGCCCGGATAGCCGTTGCCGTATTTGCATCTGCTGATTGCAAACCAATTTTTCCGAATATACCTACTAACGCTGCGGTTACAGCCGATAATAAACCAAATACCAGCCACAAATGATTCATTTCCACTCCTCCAACTTATGATTTAAAACCAGAGGCGCCCGGTAGTTAAAGTCATAAAAGATTATTTTTCCATTGCCTGCACCTGCGGTGTAACTTTAGCTATACACTTTCTTCTATTTTTATTTTTATTATCCTTTTAACATAGGATAATAAAATCTAAAAAAACCGGACTTCCGTCAGTGCGATTGCTGAGGAGTCTGGTTTTTCATATATTTAGCATTTTTAACGTCTTGTCATCGGCAATACCTGTTTCAGGAAGCCGTTTATCTCTTTGAAATGCCCGGAGGGCCGCTTCGGTCTCTTTGCCAAACGTACCTTTGGCCCGTTCCTGGAAATAGCCTAATTCAATAAGTTTAAGCTGTAAGACAACAACATCAGGTCCTACCGAATTTCGCCTAAGCACCCGCTGTACTTTTTCCCGTGGTCCCACGATGTCGACAGGCGTACCAACCGGTACCCATTCGTACAGTTCTTCCGAGTCCTGATTCCGCATACGAATACAGCCGTGACTGGCAAAGCTGCCTATGGACCAGGGGGCACTAGTTCCATGAATGCCGTAGCTTCCCCAAGGTACGTTAGCCGTGGAATACGGGTTCACGAAACTTATAATGAATGTAAATCTTCTTATCCTCTGAGACTTCTATCCGCTCAATTAACTGCGGCAGAACCGTCTTAGGGATACTAGTGAGTTCCAGAAGACCTTGGGCCAACCTTAAGAGTTTCTGGTCGGCATCCTCTTGTTGTTGTCCGGCAAGTTCCTTTTCCTTAAGCCTTTCTACTTTGGCGGTCAATGTATCACGTTCTTTAGTGTAACCTTGCGACAAGTCTATGAAGTCCTGCTCACTCAGGATGCCTTTTAATTTATCCTCATAGAGACTCTTAATGGCCCGCTTTATTTCCTCTATCCGTTTCTCAGCGTCCTTAAGTTCTTGCTCAGTTCGGTCAACTTTTGGTTTCTTTGAGACTGCCTCTCGTGCTTTCTTGAGTAGTTCTTCCCGGTCTACAAAGGCCGCTATAGTTTTCCTTAGGTGGTCTAGGACATAATTGTCTAGGTCGCTTTCAAGATATGAGTGTCTAGTGCAACTCTTAAAGCGTTTGTAGTTAGCGCAAATGCAGTACCATTCGCCTTTTTGGGTCTTTGTAAAGGTCATCCTGTGACCGCAGTCCTTACAGAATAATAGACCGACAAGCAGATGGTCTTTTTTAGAACTGTTAGGATAAGGAACATTCCTTACTTTCATTAGGTCTTGCACTTGGTCGAACATCTCTTTACTTACTATAGCCTCATGGCATCCTTCAACAATTATCCACTTTTCTTTAGGCACGGCCTTAAGTTTCTTAACCTTGTAACTAATAACTGCTTGCTTGTGTTGAGCAAGACAGCCAGCATAGACAGGATTTTGTAGAATTGACTTAACTCCCTCGGCAGTCCATTTACCGAACTTAGATTTAGCATTTTTATAGTTCGGATAAATCTGCATCTTGTAAAAAACAGGGCTAGGTATCTCTTGGTCATTCAAAGTATGCGCTATACGAGTAATACCATCTCCTGCTAAGTATGACTCAAACATTTGCAGGACAATAGGAGCAACATTTCTGTCTACAACGAGTTTGTTCTTGTCTGCTGGGCTTTTTAAGTACCCATAAGGAGCATGAGAACCAATAAACTGTCCTCTCCTAGCCTTAACGCCCATACTCGTCCGAACCTTCTTAGAGATGTCACGAGCATAATAGTCATTAAAGACTGACCTAAACGGACTCATTTCATTACTGGTGCTATTTTCATACGTATCTATACCATCATTCACTGCGATATAGCGAACATTGTGTAGTGGAAAGTACCGTTCAAGATAATGACCTGTGTCGATATAATCTCTGCCTAGCCTTGATAAATCTTTAGTGATGACTAGATTTATTTTACCTTCCTCAATCGCTTGGAGCATCCTGTTAAAATCAGGCCGATTAAAATTAGTTCCTGTATAGCCATCATCAGAGAACACATCGACAAGGTTCCATCCCTGTTCAACAACATACTGAGTAAGATAGTCTATTTGATTTGAAATACTCTCAGATACTTCTATATTCTGTTCGTCCTCTTTAGAAAGCCTTGCATATATACCAACATTAAAGATAGTTTCCCGATAGTTGTCTTTAAGAGCGTACATTGTTCTCCTCCTTCTGCCCTATAAATAAGACAACTACCTGCCGTTGGTTTAATTATATTCCAAAAGCAGGTAGTCCACAATTTTCATTCAGCCGTCTTTACGATTGTCTTTATGAGTTCATTTAGAATTTCTTGGAGCGTTTTCCCATTTTCGTCATAATAAGCGGTAATTACTGTTTCTTCCATTTACACCACCTCATCTGAGTATATGCTAGTAAAGTTGATAAAAGGACACACAATAATAAAGACCCTCAGGCGGTCTCTAGTTTCCTAGCGACACCCAAGGGTCTAATTTTGGATAAGCGACTTTCTTTTTAGTTTCCTGCTGGATATACCCAAAGCCGTAAGGTATCTTGCAACAGTCCGAAGGCTCAACTGTAATTCCTCCGACATCTGTTCTCTTGTCTTCATCTGAGCGTTAGCCAAGAAGTATTCCCGGTAAGACTCAGGGTTCGCAGTATTTCTCCTATCGGCAATGCCAAGCGACCTAAGGATACTAGACAAGGTAGTCTGGCTAACGCCTAATTGCTCTGCTATCTCTCTTCCATTATGTGTCTCTAAATTTTGTAAAATGAACTTTTCCCGGTAGTCCTTACGGGCCTGACGGTTACTAACCCCTAAGTTACGGAGATACTGGCGTATTGTTGGAATGGAAACACTTAAATGGTCGGCCATTTCTTTTACGCTGAGTTTCCCTAGGTTGTCTATAATAAATCGCTTTCTTTGTTCAATGACTAATACGTGGTCACTACTTGGAGGCATTATAATTGTCATCCTTTCTGCTAGTTATGAATAATGGCATAGAAACAAAAAAAAGACACTGAGGGAGACTTTGGGGAAATCTCTTTCAGTGTCTTCGATATGCGGTTATGAAACCCGGTTACTAAGAGGTTCTTTTAGCATTGATAAATTTGTTGCGAATTGCCTTTGTTGCTGAATAGCAAAATTTTTCATTGATGATAGTTTTCACACGCAGGTCAACCCCTGCTGGTATCAAAGCCAATACCACTTTCACGTTTTTGTTACCTTTTTTGTTCATCATTTTTCTCCTCCATTTTTATTGAAAATTTCTTGAGAGCGAACAATCTCTCTTCTTAATGTGCCGCAATTAAAAAATGGACACCTAAGGAAGACCACAAGTAACCAGAAGACTGTCTAGCCTCTGGTATCTGTAGCACTCCCTCAGTGTCACTAAGGAGGAGCAAAGTTTTACTAATTGACTACGGTCACTACGAGACACCCAAAAGACCAAAGTCAGATGAGTATGACCCTAATCATTTTATTGCTTAAGACATGAAAAAAGACACCGGGGGAAAGTAACTACAATAACCAGACGGCAATAGCCTCTGGTAATCTTGAACTCCCATCGGTGTCCTTTGTATAAGACAAGATATTGGGCTGTCTGTAAATAGCAAGGTAATAATCCTGAGGTATACCTTTTCCTCATAAGGCTCTCATAGGTTCACATGGGATTACTCGTAGAGAACTACAAGATGACCATGAGATACTATGAGAACCTTAGGGCTTTAGTATTCTTTATGATTTACTGTCTTTAGTTAATAACAGTAATAGTCATATCTTAGAGAATACTTATGAACTCATGGATACTCATAGGTTCCCATTGAGAACCACAGGATTACTCGAAGATAATCCATGAGTAACTATGAGATACTATGAGGTTCTTAATGAATACCTTAAGGATAATCTCTATAGTGATAATTACTATAGTCTTAATCCTTTAGGATATACTTTAAGAAATACCTTAAGGTATCTCTTAGCCACCGATATAATAGACACCTATGGGACTGCCACCACCTTTCCCAAGGCTGGTCATTTAAGACCTGTCTATTATACCGACCAGTAATTTCTACTGGATTTTATTGATAGTCTTTTAGAATACCCTAGTTGTCCTCTGCTAAGTTACCTAGCGTTATTCTCTCTTCTTAATATGCGACAATTAAAACTCAATGATATTATGCGACAAATGAACCAATGCTGTCGAATGGGACTTGTCGATAATATACCACACAGGACATTATTGGTGTCCTTAAGTATATACCTTTAGTCTTCCCTTTCTTAATCTGCCGCAATTACCCGGATAGTATATATGTGCCGCTTTTAATCCTTTAATTAGTTAAAAACAGATACACCAACCTCTATTTACCGCTATTAAACTGAACTACTTTTTCCCACAGGATTTTACCATCATCAGCGCAAAACTCTTTAATGAAGGACGCAGTGAAACGATTGACAGCGGCATCCCATGCCTCCCTGTAGACTACTGCGTGCTCTTGTGGCTTATCTTTCATTAGGCGAATTATCTTTAGGTAAAAGTCTGGGTCGCCAGTAATCTCTTCCCAAAACGCTTGCCCAGAGAGTTCCCTAAAGTAAGTCGTTGAACCTTCCTTCTGCTTTTTCCGTCCGTAACTATATCCCACAACCGGGTCAAAGAACTTCTGTAATTTCCGTAGTCGGGACTCCAAAGCCTGAAACTCAGTAATCTGTCTTCTTTTACTTTGAGCATTAAAGACAGCCGGGCCAGACTTAACAGCAACAGCCATATACTTTCTGTCGGTTTCTATCGCTACATCTACACCCTCAGAAGGAGACACAACTCCGCCAGATACAGCCTTGGCAAGGGGTTCAAAGAAAGCGTCCCCAAAAATTCCTTCATCGGATGATGAGGTATATGCCAAAAGCATACCTTCCACAATTTCAGAGGCTTTATTTATACCGACTGCCCGGTAAAGATATGGGTTCTTTCTCCTTAAAGTTTTCTTTAAGTCCAAGCCATTTAAGGCCGAAATACGCCGTTCATAAAAATTATCTAGTAAGTCACTTATGATTTTTTCAAGTTCCTCTGGGCTAACCATTGATAACTAACCCCCCAAATAAGTCTGAGTGAACAGAAGTTCCTCTAAACCTCTTGACCTTAATCTCTGCTCCACCTTTAGCAACTGCCAACAAGGTTTGTCCTATTGCTTTACCTAACCCTATAGGTACAGCATTACCTATTTGTTTATAACAAGCAGCCGTAGTCCCGACTATTACCCAATCATCAGGGAATTGCTGTATTCTTGCATACTCCCTAACTGATAACGGCCTGTCTTTAACTGGATGACAAAGCATTGTTGCTTTTTGTACGGGGCTGGTAACTAGGGTAGGAGCAGGTTGCTCATAATCTAAACGCCGATAGAACCCAACTTTACCACCTCCGGAATTAAAAGCACCACCCATTGCTAATGGTTTAATGCTTTCTGGAAGGTCACGCCAGTTCCCCCCCGGTGGGACTTCTCGTAGGTACTTCAATCGTTCGGGCGAAAATGAACCATACGGGCCGGGGTTATCCTCTAAGTCACCAATGGCCTCATAGAGTGTTTTCCAACGGTATGCAGGGTCTTGATGAACAGGAAAGTGAGTTGGCACGGGTAAAAAAATGTTCTCATGGTCACGAGAGCCGAGAATGATTAGACGCTCCCGGAACTGAGGTGTCCCATAATGTACGGCATCAAGTATTCCGTATGTAATCTTATAGCCTAATTCATTGAACTCATTTTTTATAATCTCAAAGACTGAACCCGGTAATTCTTCTTCGGAGGTGGGCTTACTTCCGTCTTTTACTGGCCTTACAGCGGCAGATAGAAGTCCTTTGACGTTCTCCATAATGAAAAATCGAGGTCTTACCTTCTTTACAACATGGACAAATTCACGAAATAGACTGCCTCGTGGGTCGGCTATGGCAAGACGCTTACCTGCGGTAGAGAATGGCTGACAAGGTGGCCCACCAGCAACTAAAAATGCCTCACCCGGTAATAAGCCGCTTTTTCGGAATAGAAAACTACATTCTGGGTCTTGGGCAATTAGTTCTCTAATATCGCCGGGGATATAATTTTTACCGTTTGCCTCCATTGTTTTACAACATGAAGGGTCAAAGTCTTGTGATACAGTGATAGTCATTCCTGCCGCCTCAAGGCCCAAATCCAAGCCCATCGCACCAGAAAAGAGCGATATTACAGGATACATAAAAGTTCCCCCTACGTCTAATGGATAATCCTTGTTCTATTCGATAAGGGGACAGGTATTCCCTGCATTACTGCGCCAATCTTTCAGTGTCCCTAAAAGTATACTTCTGGGGATACTTTTGGAAAGACCTAAGTATCTGCATTGGCGGCGTGTCAAAAAGTCCAATAAACTATTTTGGAACATATCCCTAAACATATTGACTTTTAGGGATATTGATTTTATACTAAATTCATCAACCAAATCATGGAGGTAGCATGATGAACTTAGGATATGTTAGAGTTTCAGCAAAAGACCAAAATGAAGGCCGCCAAATGGATAAAATGAGAGCCTTAGGCATCGAGGAGCGGTTTATTTTTGTCGATAAGGCAAGCGGAAAAGACTTTGACCGTCCCCAATATCAGGCCATGAGACGCATTATCCGTGAAGGAGACTTGCTATACATAGACGCATTAGACCGCTTGGGCCGGGACTACGATGGTATCATTAGTGAGTGGAAATATATTACTAGAGAACTCAATGCGGACATCGTTGTTTTAGAAAACGAAAGCCTGTTTGATAGTCGTAAGTTCAAGTCAATGGGTGACATGGGTAAACTCATGGAAGACCAGTTCCTCAGTCTTCTTGGCTATGTAGCGGAGCAAGAACGCAAGAAAATAAAGCAACGACAAGAAGAAGGCATCAGAAAGGCACTCCGAGAAGGTAGAGCATATGGTAGGCCAAAGATGGAAGTTGACCGTTTCCCAGAAGTTTACCACCAATGGAAAGCAGGTCAAATTACCGCTGTTAAGGCTATGGATACTCTGGGCATCTCAAAGAATACTTTTTACCGCAGAGTTAAGGAAATGGAGCAGGCTTAATGCCTGTCTTTTTTATGCGACTAATTAAGAGGCTCTATAAGGCCGCTTTTTATTGCTCCAAAGGTTATCTATCGTACCCGTCTATAAAAACCCCGTATAAGCCAAATATGGAGGTCTGAAAATGCGAGTCAGCATATGAATTGCTAATATGTTACCTAAAAGTTGCGCATACTAATTATAAAACATCAAAGGAAGGTGATATGTATGTTTGGTTTAGTACCATTTAGAAACAGAAGTTTGGCAAACCGTGACTATTTTAACCAACTCATGCATGGGTTCTTTGATGACGACTTTATGGCTCCCTTGGAAACTATGGGTAATGGCTTTAAGGTAGACCTGCGTGAGACAGAGAATGAATATATCGTAGAGGCCGATTTACCCGGTGTTAAGAAAGGCGATATAACCCTAAGATACGAAAACAATCACCTCACTATTGCCGCCAAGCGTGATGAAACAAAAGAGGCCAAGGAAGAAAACTATGTTCGCAGAGAAAGACACTACGGTCAATTCCAGCGGAGTATCTATATAGACAATGTCATGGATGACAAAGTTGATGCCAAGTTTGTAAGCGTCAAAGCAAAACCACCTATCAATAAAAAACCACCTGATGTACGATATGATAAAACATCAGATGGCTGTTGGAACCGTTATGCTTTTTTATTAGGCATTTTACAGCTTACAGGAATTTCTTCAGCCCACGGAAGTAGTTTTTCAATACAGAGCGTATCCTGCAGTTGGATTTGCCTAAAGGCATATTCCAGATAAGCTTGTGGATTTAATCCATTTTCTGCAGCCGTCTGAATCAGGCTGTAAACAGCGGCGGACGATTTTGCGCCACCAGGCGTATTGCAAAACAGCCAGTTTTTTCGTCCAATCACAAAAGGCTTGATAGATCGCTCCGCACGATTATTCGATATTTCGATGCGGCCATCGGCCAAATAGGCTGTCAGATACTTTTTCTGATTTTGGGCATAGGTAAGCGCCTTGCCCAGTAGACTTTGCGGCAAGGTATCAGCCCAACAAGCTTCTATCCATTTATAAAACTCTTCGATAATTGGTTTAGATTCTTTTTGCCTTAGTTCATGCCGTTCTTCCGGCGTCATGTGCTCGGCCTTTTTTTCAACATCGAAAAGCTTATTGCAATAGGCAAGACCTATCGCTTCTTTACTATCCGGCTGTTTAGCCGCAGGGCCGACCAAGGCTTCATTGAATTTTCTCCGAACATGTGCCCAACAGCCGCACAAGGTTACACCGGCTTCTTCTACCTTGTGATAGCCATGCCAACCATCGGTCTGAAGATAGCCGGAAAACCCTGCAAGGTACGCCTTGGCAAATTGCCCGCTGCGCCCTTCCTGGTAGTCATAGAGCACAACCGGATGATCCGTATCCCCGGACGTTCGATATAACCACATATAGGAATCTGTCTGTGCCGGTCTGCCGGGTTCACACAACACTTCCAGGGTAGTTTCATCGGCGTGCAACAGATCCCTTGAAAGCAACTCTTTTTTTAGCGCTGCTACCAAAGGCTCCAAAAGCGCTGCACCTTTAATAACCCAGTTGGACAGATTTTGACGGGAAAGCGTTACGCCAAGCCGCTTAAATTCCTGCTCCTGCCGATACAGCGGCATAGCATTGACGAATTTTTGGCTCATGATATAGGCCATAAGCTCGGCGGATACCATGCTCTTAGGCAGCAACGCTTTCGGCGCGTTAGCCGTGATGATCGGCGTCTCTATATTGTTTTTCTCGCAATTTCGGCAACCGTATACATAGTTTACGTGCTCAATAACCTTGACCTTTGCCGGAACAATCGTCAATTCCTTACGTACTTCCTTGCTCATAACATGCAGCTCTTCACCGCAAGCAGGGCAGGTCTGTTCACCTTCTGGCAGAGTATATTCAATCACTTCTACCGGCAAGTCCTTTATGTTTTCTCCGCGTTTACCCTTTTTGCGCTGATAACTGATGGTTTCCACGTCCGGCTCCACAGCAATCGGTTGGCGCTCAGCTTCCGCCTCATTGAAGAGGTTTAACTGTTCCTGGTCATCGCGTTTACTTTTTTCCGAAGAAGCGCCAAACTTTTTTGGCGAAGCAGCTTCAACTGCTCCATATACCACTTGTTGAGCGCTTCCAATTCCTGAACGCGTTTCTTTAATTCCGCATTTTCTTCTTCAAGCTGTGCCTGTGTTTGCAAGAAAAAATCCTCATTTCCGATACCATTTTTCTTATCTTCTATTATACCGGAAAATGAGGCAAAAAGCCAGTAAAATCAATACTTTAGCGGCTTTTTAAAACTTGCGTGCGACGCAGTTTTTGTTCGATGCCCGGGCTTTGAATCAGGTTCCACAGTTCTTCTGTGGTAAGCGCCATGGTGGCGTCGTCAAGTGTCGGCCATTTGAAACGGCCTCGTTCCAAGCGCTTTAAATGCAGCCAAAAGCCGTTGTCTTCCCAAGTTAAAATCTTAATTCGATTGCGTTGTTTGTTGCAAAAGACGAACAGTGCTTTTTGAAACGGATCCAACTTAAAACTATGCTGCACCAATGCGCTTAAGCCATTAATGGATTTACGCATATCGGTGTCCCCGCAGGCTAAAAAGACTGGTGTATGTTCCGATAGTTTCAGCATACTTCCACCAGTACGCCAAGCACCGTTGCCAAGAGTTTTTTATCTGTTTTAGTATCTACGGCAATTTTGCATTTGCCGATTTGTATTTCGAGGCTGGCTGATCGTTCTGGCGCAGCCTGGATGACAGGAATCCAGTTTTGTACCGGTTGCGGCTGGTCCTGCTTTTTTCGTGCTGCAGCCATCTCTGCAATGTGCTCAGGCCAATAGCATTTTCATGGCACCATTCTTTTTTGCTTAGGCCACTGGCTTTATACGCTGCCATCAGCGCTGCTTTTTCGACAGCAGAGTAGGCCTTACGCTTGCTTGTTATTGTATTTTCCATACAGCTTATCCCTCCTGAGATCATTATCCCAGGATTGAAGCATATACGCTATGTGGGGATACTTTGACGCTTACCCAAGTTTAATGATGGTGTCCTGACTGTAACCTTACCTAAACGAGATAAGACGCAAAAGCGTTCCAGTAATATCCCTATTAACTAATAACTCAAGGCTGTACTCTTCGGAGTACGGCTATTTTTTTTTATCAAACTGTTGGTTGTCTAGGAATGTAATTCAAATAAAGAGAACCCCTCCACCCTTCTGTTTCTGTCTCCGTAAATCAGAAAGCAGGGGGGCCACGGGGGGAATTTGTGAACGCTCAATATGATTGATACCCCTTCACAATTTTTACCCAAAAATCACTTGAGAGTACCATAGGTTGTCCACTTTCACTTTATTAAAAAAGGTTATACAAAATATAACGGCAGGTAATTATCTGTGAGATTATAGGCTGTTATGTAAGTATTCTTTGTGTATTCCAACAAGGACGTACCCCAGGGCACATCAAGGCCCAGCCACCTGGTCCCCAGCGCAGCCTCCTGACTAAAACCTTTATATATAATATTCCATTCCCCGACAGGTGTAGGTGTTGCCTTTTTGCCAACAGCAACCCGGTAACGCTTAAACAGTTTACCCCCATCATACAATTCCAGCACCCGGTCAGGTATCTTTATCACAATATGTATCTCCCCTGCCGGGGCCCTGGTTGCCTGGCTAATTGAGTAATTTAAAACTGCGGCGTCGATATATTCAAAAAGCCATAGGCCGGCAAGAGTAAAAAACAGCGCAGCTAAGATAATGCCGAACCGGGTCCTTGCCTTTTTGGCATGCAAATTAACAAAAGGCATTCTCACTCTTCTCCTGTTTAGTACGGTTACTTTATTAATATTGCAGCCGGATTATATAAATGACTAAATCATTATCTTCTTAAAATACCAGTAAAATTCACTGTCCGTCTGAGTTTAGCCATAGTAAAGCACCCCCTAAGAATGCTGAGTTTTCTGTCTCAATTTCATTCCGGAGGTGCATCACAGGTCATCGGATAAATGCTCCCAAAATTTCACCATATAGCTACCTATGTCCTTAGGCGGTAAACCGGGGTTGTCTTTTCCATATGATTGAAAAGGCGACCCCGAACAAGTCGGGGTCCCAAAACAACCTGGCAATTAATTTAGTGAGCTAAATTTTAATAGAAGAACTCAAACTTGACCATATAGGTCTTGTCAAGGTTGTCGTCCGATAAATTAGTTAAAGCCCGGTTTTTAATCTTGAAGTCCTGATATTCCAAGGAAGCAATTACATTTTTGGCCACAACGTTTTGATAGGCTAAGAACAAGACATTGACATTATCAGTTCCATGGGTAAATATGTTATAAGGCTGACCGGGATTAGCAACAGCGGTAGTGTCAAAACCGCCCGCACCGGAGGGAAGAGCTCCGGCATCCAGACTCCGGTAGGATATCATCCAGGCGTCGGTACCGGGTTTAGCAGCATTAACTAACGGAACGGCCGAATAGAACACTGCCGGACCTTTGCTGTTGCTCAATTGTACTGCCCAGCCTTTAGGATTGTTAGGTAAACCGACGGCATTATTCAGCGTACTGCTCACATAATCTCCGAGAAGAGTGAGATCGCCGAACTTGTACGTGACCGAGGTCGTCCAGCCTTTGGAACTGTCAAAAGATCCCACATTGGTATTAAGGACTCCCATTCCGTTCGCAGCGCTGCTGCCGGGTACATCGGCCCAGTAATAGCCGGCCTTCATGGTGAGATTGTCAGTTACCTGAAGTCCTACCTGGCCGGTAGTCAGTTGTTGAGCCTCACTGGTAGTGTACCGGGCATTAGCCGCATCCCATTTGTTAGACTTGATGTTGCCTGTCCACCCTTTAAAATTCACCTTGCCCCAAGTGTCATTCACTAAAATACCGTCAACATTCATGGGTTTGCCGATAAGGCCATTGCTGATAAAGTCCAGTGCCGACCGTCCGGCCCGTATGCTGTCCAGGCCAAGAACGTTTTTAGCGGTTATCGTCATTTGATCAAGCGCGATTTCTGAACCGGACGTATATTCGGTATTGCCGAATTTATTCCCGCCGCTGGTAGAAATCCGGCCAAAAAAGGAAACATTATCATTGATATCGCCCCAAAACTTAATTCTTTGCCGGAATTCAAAACTGTCCGAACCTTTCAGTTTTTGGCCGCTGGCCAGCGCGGGATCATCGGCAACATAGCGTATTCTTGTTTCACCGCCCACCCAGGTTTTGGTCTTGCTTTCCACTTTGGCGACCCGTGCGCCAAGGCGGTTAAGCTCACCGGCAAATTCAGCAGACAGTTTGTCGATCAATTGTTTATTGGCATCGTCGGCTTGATCAAACTTATCCATGGCTTTGGCCACAATAAACGCAAACTCATACCGGCTCAGCGTTTTGTCCCCCCGGAAAGACTTATCATTGTAGCCATCCACCAGCCCGGCTTTGGCTAACTTGGCCACGGCATCATAAGCCCAATGATTGGCCGGAACATCACTAAACGATTGTACGGCAGCCGCATGGACCGTGTTCGTCAAAGCCGGGGTGCCGGCCATAGTAATAGATAACAGAGCTAAAGGTACAATTGCCAGCCATTTTTTTGCTTTTTTCATTTTTCTCATGAATATCGCTCCCTTGTTTTTTTGTTTATTTATTCGGACTTTTGCCACACCGTACCATAACTTTTGTTACGCTTTTACCGCCGACTGTGCAGAGTTACTTTTCTGCGGCATAGTGGCAAAAAACAAGGCCAGTATGCCTACTATGCAGATTGCCACATTTAAATAGAAGGCAGGGGTGTAACTTTTAAACATATCAAATAACTTACCCCCCACCAATCCCGCCGGCGAGCAAGCGAGGGCTGACAGCAGCAGCATCATGCCGTTAACTTTTGGGAAAGCTACCGGCCCAAAATAGTTGCCAACCATAGTATTTAAGCAAACAAAGGTCCAGCCAAACCCGGCCCCGTAAAGCATTGCGGCAATGAAAGCCACCATCAGCGAACTTGCCGTAACACTGATAGCCAGGAAAGAACCGGCAAAGTAGCAGCAAATGCCCATCATGAAGGCAAACCGGGCAGGCATTTTGTCCATCAGCCAGCCGCCAATCAGCCGTCCGGCAATACCGCCCATGGTAAAGAGCCCCATGGCCCACGCGGCGTCAGCCGGATTAATGCCGGCCCCCTTTAAGTGCAGGATCCAGTGGGCGGTGAAAAAGAAGAAGGGAAATTGGCAAGCAAAAGAGCCAATAACAATCATCCAGAAGGAGCGGGTCCCGTAGGCTTCACCGGGAGTCCAGTTGTATTTGGTAGCCAAAGAATTGACCGGACCGGCCTGGGCACCGGCTTGTTCTTCAATTCCGTCCACTAACTGGCCCAAGTCTTCGGGCCTTTCCTTTACTGTCAAAAAGGCAACTACGCCTGCGGCAACGGCAATAGCGGCAACCATCAGCCATGCCTGACGCCAGTCGCCGCCGTTAGCGGCAAGCACCTTGTTCATAAGCGGTGCTCCCAGGAACCCGGCAAACCCCGAAGCAGTTAAGGTAATTGCCATCGCCCGTCCGCGATAACGTTTAAACCACCGGGTTACTGCCGTGGATAGAGGTACAATCGTGCCAAAGCCAATACCGGAACCGATAATAAACCCGAAACCAACAAGATAGTGCCACGGCTGGGAGGCAACAAAGGCCATCCATAATGTTCCGATGAGGATCAGGGCCGAACCAATTCCAAAAGTTGACCGGACACCCCATTTTCCAATAGCGGCAGCAACTAAAACGGAGGGCACACCTACGAAAAAATTTAGTAATGTAAAGCCCATGCCGTAAACACTGCGGTCCATTGTAATTTCTTTCAGCATGTACGTATTGATGACTGCGCCGCCGTAAAGCGGAAAACCCATGTTCAGGAGGTAAAGAAACCATAAAGCTCCTACCAACTTCCAGCCATAGAACTGTCGCTTATTTTCCATTGTTTCAATCCCCTCACGCAATTAAATATATTTAGTCAATTAATGCCGGAATTTTTGGGTAATTCTTTTTATACACCGTTATGCCTCCGGCCGGACCTTGACCGGATTCATAACGGTGTTGACTCTTCAAACCGGCATTAACCGCAACGGAAGGCAACACCAAAGGTGCCGCGCGGATAGGTCCATTTAACAATTCCTTTGTTTTTGCACACCACCCGGCAGGCGCCGCATTCTAAACAGCCTGCATAGTCAAAATTCATTTCCCCGTCTTTCAGGGTATATAATACGGCAGGACAAACAACCAGACACGGCTTTTCTTTACATTGGGCACAAATGGTTTTATCAAGCACAATATGCGGCTCTTCTTCATCTACGGCAAATTTGTTCAGTCCCAGAAGCTCTTCAGGCGAAAGTTTCTTTATTGTCATATGGCTTTAACCCCCCTCCAGCCGTCGGCAATTAATTGTCCGAAGGTAACATGCTTCTTCAGCACCTTTAACATGGCTTTATCCATGCGTTCAGGCAGTTTGCCGTCCACTGTGAACAGTGTTTTCATCATGTCGTTAGCCATATTGGGATATACCGACATCATTCGCCGGTTGCTCAGCAGTTCATGAAAATTGGCATACAGCTTCATGGTCGGGATGAGAGCAAGGTTTTCCAGTTCGGCAACATAAGCCGGCCCAATATTACTTTCTCCGTCGTTTTTGAGGACGGCCCGTGCTGCTGCCACCCCGCTGACAATGGCCAAATCAATTCCCCGGAGGATGGTCCCGCTGTTCACCACCATACCGGCGGCATCGCCTACCAGTACCAACCCGTCCCGGTAGAGTTTTTTGGGCATGGCCTGATACCCGACTTCCGGCACCAGGTGGGCTCCGTATTCTATTGTCATACCGTCTTTAATCAACGGGTAAACAGCCGGATGCATTTTTAGATTTTGGAGAATATCATGGATTTTCTTCCCCTGTCCGGCCAGATCTTCTGGGTTGAGCACCACCCCCAAAGAAATACTTTTTTTATTGGTATAGAGAAAACCACCGCCGAGCACTCCGTCTGAGCAGCCAATCAGCACCCGGGCCGCGCCTTCTCCCCCCTGCAGATTAAACCGGTCCTCAATAACCTGTTCCGGCAGTTCAATCACTTCTTTGGCGCCAACACCTACGGTATGAGCAGTAATATCGCCGCGTAATCCCGCCTTCTGAGCGATAAAGGAATTAACCCCGTCAGCCGCTATAACAACAGTTGCATAAATTTCATCGTCGCCGGCCTTGATCCCGACAATCTTGCCATCGGCTTCAATCAGTTCCTCCACGAGAATTCCCGGAACCATCATAGCCCCCTGAGCTTCGGCCCGGGCGGCAAACCATTCATCAAAGGGAGCTCTCAGTACCGAGTAGGACTGGGGAATTTCTTCGCCAAAACCATAATCGGCGTAATCCACGGTAACTGCGCCGTTTTGGCCGAGCATCATGATTTGCTCCCGGACAACTTTGCGTTCCAGCGGCGCTTCCTGATACAGACCCGGCTCGACCAATTCCAGGGCATAGGTATAAAGACGCCCGCCGGTGACGTTTTTGTTCCCTGCACTCGCCCCCCGTTCCACCAGTACGACACTTTTCCCTGCTTTGGCAAGCACGTAGGCGCAAGCGGCACCGGCCGGACCGGCACCGATAATTATGGCATCAAATTTTTCTTCAGCTGACATACTGTAAACCCCCTGTATAAACCGGCATTGCCAGCCTATTTTTGCATCGCTTTGGTTAATAAGGGCACAACTTCGTAGAGATCCCCCACAATGCCATAATCAGCCGCTTCAAAGATCGGGGCTTTTTCATTGCTGTCAACGGCAACAATGACTTTTGCGTCGCGGATGCCTGCCACATGCTGTACCTGACCGGAAATGCCCAGCCCAATATAGAGTTCCGGCTTGACTTTCTGACCGGAAATACCGATATAACGGTCATTAGGCAGCCAGCGATAATCTTCGGAGATACCGCGGGTACAGCCGATTTCCGCACCAACCGCCGCCGCCAAGGCTTCTACCATGGTCAGGTCTTCTTTTTTACTTAAGCCGCGCCCCACGCAAACTATGCGGTCAGCGGCAGCAATATCGGCGCCTTGACGGACAATGGGGCAAACATTCGTTACCGAGACCCGGTTGTCGTCATTAGCCACTTCCACAATCACCACTTCTCCTTGCCCGGTGCCTTGCACAGCTGCTTCAGCAAAGGTCCGGGGCGGTATGGTAACCAGCGCCGGCAGGGTTACCGTTTCGGTCCGCACCGCCAGCCCGCCATATACCAGGCGGGTGGTTTCAATGCCATCGCCGGCACAGGCAACACGCAGGGCGTCGGTAACAAGACCGGCCTTCAGGCTGGCGGCTACTTTCGCAGCCAAATCTTTGCCCCGCATAGTTCCGCCCACCAACAATACACCGGCTTGTTCTTTGGTCAATAGATCGGCCACGGCGTTCGCGTAGCTTTCAGGCCATGGATTGCTTCCTTTTACCACATATACTTTATCAGCACCGGCGTCAATAAAAGTCTGAGCCTCTTCACCGCTTAGCGTAAGCACGGCAACCGGCTGTTTCATAGCATTTTTGAGTTCGAGGCCGGCGGTCAGGAGTTGTCTGGCAACCGCGCTATCTTCTGAATATATCCAAATTCCCGGCATGTTCTTTACCCCTTTCCTCAGCACAGGCCCTCTTGGGCAAGACTGGCAACTAGCTTGGCAACATTATCGGCTTGATTGGCCTCTTTAAAGATGACTTTTTTCCGGTCCATGACATAGCCTTTCACCGACAAACTGCGTACTTTGGGTGCCAATTCGCCGGCAGCAAGACCCAGGTCAGCCACTTTTACTTCTTCCGAAGGTTTTTTAGCGGCAGCCATAACCTGCTTTAAGCCAGGTATGCGGGGTTTGTTGATTTCCGGCAAAACGCTGATCACTGCCGGACCGGTTACGGTCACTTCCTCGGTGCAATCGCCCAGTTTGCGGATGGCAGTTACCCGGCCGTCGGCCACTGAAAGCTGCCGAACAAAAGTAATGGCCGGAATACCTAAAAGGGTGGCCAGACGGGGAGCCGTCTGCTGGCTGTAGGAGTCGGCGCTGCCTTCGCCGCAAAGAATAAGGTCATACGGTCCGGCTTTTTTAATGGCGCCGGCCAGTATATTAGCGGTCACAAAAGCGTCTGCCTGTTCAGCCGCGGCATCGCCGATCCAGTACACCTTGTCCAGCCCCCGGGACAAGGCGTCCTTCAAAGATTGTTTTACCGCAGCAGTACCAAAAGTGAGGGCTTCAACGCTGACGCCATGCTGTTCTCCCAAGAGCACTCCTGCTTCAACGGCGTTTTTGTCATAATCGCTGATTTTGTACTTAGCCCGGCCGGTGTCGAGGGACAAATCGCCGGTAACTTTAATGTCTTGTTCGTCCAGTACCCATTTGTAACAGACAAGAAGCTTCTGCATGGTTTTCCCCTTTCTTCTGCCGGAGAGGGTAAAACACCCTCTCCCCGTTCATTTTGATTGCATAATCATATTTGAGTTAGGCAAGTAAGGCACCGGCAATTACCTTTTCCGGAAAATCCATTGAGCTTGCCTTAATAACGGCTCCTTTTACATCACGATAGAGCCGGGAAACGACCATTTCCTGGCTGTAGCCATAACCGCCTTCGATTTGGATAACGTCAATCAAAGCGCTTTGGCCGATACGGGCGGCAAACAGCTTCAGCATAGCGGCTTCAGTGGCAAAAGGCCGGCCGCTGTCAATCAGATTGGCAGCATCATAAACTGCCAAACGGGCCAGATGAATATTTGTCGCCATTTCCGCCAACATGGTCTGGATGGCCGGGAAGCTGGCAATTGGACGGCGGAACTGAATTCTTTGCTTACTATATTTCACCGCATCATCCATAGCAGCCTGGGCAATGCCGACCACCATGGCGGCTTCGGCGACACTGGCGACTGCCTGAGCGTCGGTTGCAACGGCCATACCTGCTCCTTCGGCTCCTAACAGGCTGTCTGCGGAAATTGTGACGTTTTCAAATACCAGTTCGGCGGACTGGCACCCGCGCAGCCCCATCTTTTCAATGTTCCGGGCGACCGATAATCCGGCAGTTTTACCGTCGACGATAAAAGCGCTCATCCCTTTGGCGCCGGCTTCAGGGTCGGTTAAAGCAAACACAATATAGACACCGGCTACTCCGCCGTTAGCAATATAGCATTTGCGCCCGTTGAGAATATAATTGTCACCGTCTTTAGCGGCCACGACTTTGTACTCGCCCGCTCCGGGAGCCGCTCCCGGCTCGGAAAGGGCAAAAGCTCCCAGTTTTTCACCCTGACATAAGGCCGGTAAGTAGTTTTGTTTTTGCCGGTATGAACCCCACCGGTTGATGGTGTAGGCAGCAAGCGCGGCATGATTAATCAGGATGGACGCCACCGCGCCGCTTACGCGGGACAGTTCCTCGATGATTAAAGCAAAGCTGAGGTACCCGGCCTCAGCGCCGCCAACTTCACCGGGCATAAAAATCCCGAGAAAGTCGTGTTCAGCCATCTTTTGAACAATTTCTGCCGGATGCGCGCCGGTACGGTCAATATCGGCAGCAACCGGCCCGACATACTCCTGGGCAAATTCCCGGGCAGTTTGCTGAATCAGTTGTTGCTCTTCTGTCAATGCATAACTCATGCGTTACCCTCCTATTCTTTCTGCTACCGCTTACTTAAGAGTTAAGCAGCAGCCCGGATATAACCATCCGTTGAACCTGATTGGTGCCTTCATAGATCTGGGTGACCTTGGCATCACGCATGAGCTTTTCCACAAATGAATCTTTGGAATAGCCGTAATGTCCCATTAGTTCGACTGCGTCTGCGGTCACACGCATAGCGGTATCGGTGGCAAAGGTCTTGGCCATGGCCGCTTCCTTGGTATAAGGCACACCGGCCTCTTTCAGGCGGAGGGCGTTACGCACCAACTGTCTGGCGGCTTCCACCTGGGTAGCCATATCGGCTAGTTTGAAAGCAACAGCTTGATGGGTACCGATAGGTTTGCCATTAACATCCAAATATTCTTTGGCAAACTTAATAGCGGCATCAAGCGCCCGGCGGGCAATACCTACCCCCATCGAAGCCACGATCGGCCTGGCCATGTCCAGTGTTTTCATGGCAATTTTCATGCCTTCGCCTTCTTTTCCCAGCAGGTGGTCCTTAGGAATTCGCACATTTTTCAAGATGAGTTCTACGGTATTGGAACTGCGAATACCCATTTTATGCTCCACTGCGCCGACGATAACTCCCTCGCGCTCTTTCTCTACAATGAACGCGCTTAAGCCCTTAACCCCTTTACTAGGGTCGGTAGAAGCAAAGACAACCATAATTGTGGCATAGCCGCAAGTAGTGGCAAAACATTTGGTTCCGTTAAGTACCCACTCGTCACCGTCCAATTTGGCAGTGGTAGCGCAAGCGCCTGCGTCTGAACCGGCGCCTGGCTCGGTGAGGGCGAAACCGCCCATACCGCCGGCCACCAGCCGTCCGTAGTACAGTTTCTTTTGCTCATCAGTGCCGGCAATGGCCAACGGATAGGAACTCAGTCCGTTACCGCCAAGCGTGGTGGCAAAGGCAGCGCAACCATAGCCCCATTCTTCGGCGACAATGGACTGCGTGACAGAGTCATAGCCGGGACCGCCGTACTCTGTCGGCACTGCCATACAATTCAGACCGGCTTTCTTGACTTCTTCCAGAATAAACTCGTGAAATTCGCCTTTTTCATCCCATTCGCCGGCCACCGGAATAATATGCTTAGCCGTAAACTCACGGGCCAACTGTTGCACTTTCTGCTGCTGAGGGGTAAGCGACATGTCAACCATGTTTTCATCAACCTTTCGTTTTGGCTTCGATAATCTGTCTGAGCTGTCCCCACTTCGGCTGGAAAATCCCGCTGGGCATGGTTTTCAAATCCGGCGAAATAGCCGGTTTGAAGTCCATTAGCGCCAGGACGTCCTTCTCCATGTCAATGCCGGGAGCGATCTCCGTCAGGGTCATTTGCCCATTTTCCAGAGTAAATACGGCGCGTTCGGTGACGTAGACTACCGGCTGTTTTACTTTCTGGGCGTATTTACCGCTAAAGGTTATTTGCTCGACGCTGTTAATGAATTTTTTATTTTTGCCCTCCTTAACAATGACCAGCTTACCGTCTTGAGCAGTTACCTCCAAACCGCCGGCGGTAAACGAGCCGCAGTAAACCACTTTTTTCGAGCTTTGGGTAATATTGATAAAGCCACCGCAGCCCATCGGGCGGCCCTTGAATTTACTGACATTGACATCGCCGTCTTTGTCGGTCTGGGCAAGCCCCAGGAAGGCTACGTCAATGCCGCCGCCGTCATAGTAATCAAATTGGGAGTGGTGCTCAACGACGGCTTCACCGTTGTAGGAATGGCCGAAATGGGGCAGACTGGCAGGAACACCGCCGATACCGCCGGCTTCGGTCGTTAATGTCATCATATCTGTTACACTTTCCTCCGCGGCAATGGCGGCAACGTCGCTGGGAATACCAACACCCAGGTTGACAATGGTGTTAGGCGCTAATTCCATGGCTGCACGGCGGGCAATAATTTTTCGTTCGTTCATGGGCAATTCAGGAATGCTGTTTAATGACACTTTGATATCTCCGGCAAATGCCGGATTGAAATACAGCCCCTCTGTCTGCCAGCAACACTCTTGCTTTGTTGCCACTACGATATAGTCAACAAGAATGCCGGGAACTTTCACTTGCTTGGGATGTAAAGAGCCGGCCTTTGCCAGATATTCGGCCTGTACAATAACAATACCGCCGGAATTTTTTGCTGCCTGGGCCAAAGGAAGCGCTTCCATAAGGACGCCCTCTTTGTCCATCGTCAGGTTACCGTTTTCATCAACTACCGTACCCCTGATGAGGGCCACATGAATGGGAAAGGTTTTATAGAAGAGCCACTCTTCGCCTTCGAACTCGACAACTTTGACAATGTCCTCGGTCGTCACCGAATTCATTTTAGCGCCATCGACACGGGGATCGACAAAGGTCCCCAAACCCACTTTCGTTATCAGTCCCGGACGTTTGGCGGCTATTTCCCGGAATAGCTGGACAATAACCCCCTGTGGCAGACAATAGGCTTCGATCTTGTTCTCAGCCAGCAGTTTGGACATCCCGGCAGACGACCCGATATGAGCGCCAATCCATCTCTTGACAAGTCCCTCTTTACCCAAGCGGGTTGTCCCCCGTTCCTTCCAGTCACCGATTGCCGAAGCATGGGTTAGAGTTATGTTCTGAGGATGGCCGGTTTCCACAAACCGCTTTTCAATAGCTTGGGCAATTTCTTCAGCCCAGGCCGCAAGACCAAAGCCGGTCGCAGCCACAGTGGCGCCATCCGGAATTAATGCTGCTGCCTGATCGGCAGTTATTATTTTTGACACGCTTCATAGCCCCCTTCAACTTGTTCAGATGATTCGCTATACTATATAAGCAAATTTTATGCCAATAAGGATTTTTTCTAATTATCCAGCAATATCACAAGACTTTTGCCCGCAACTTTCTCTTAGGCAATTCTGTTAAGTACCATTTATGCGACATTTTTAAAAATTCAAAAAACGCGATGTACCAAATCCGGTACATCGCATCTAATCTTTACTGCCAGACAGGCCAAAATTTCCGAAATGAATAGTTGTCAAAAGGCAACGTTAGATTGCTTCACATACGTTCGCAATGACGATAGAGGACTGTACAATTTTCCGTTCATTGCGGGCACCGTCGCCTATGAGACCATATTTGAAGCAGAAAGTCATTGAATAGTGCTTAGTTAGGCATTACAGCATCGTAGCGTGGCAATCTTCCTTCCGGTGCTTCTTCGGGGTAGAGGCCCGACATCGTAGTCTTCTGCGGTTTGACAGGTACTATTCAAAAACATAAAAAACTGGATGTACCCCTACCGGTACATCCAGTTTAGACCTAATTATTTTGCCGCATTTCTCTCGCGTTCAAATGCCTTTAATTTGCGGTAAAGAACGGTACGGTAAATCCCCAGCTTGTCCGCAGCCTCGCCAATTCTCCCGCCGCATTCATTCAATACCTGATAAATATACCGTTCTTCCAAGGCTCTCATGACTTGTTTTAATGTCCCGTTAAGCCCTGCTAACCGGAAATAGTCATATTGAGAAACTATTCCGTCAATTTGAGTATCAAGAACAAGCTGTTCGGAAGAATCGCTTTGTAAACCGCTGATTACTAATCTCTCCACAACATTTCTCAATTCGCGCACATTTCCCGGCCAATGGTATTTCCGGAATGATTCCAAAGTATCAGGAGTTAGCTGAATTTCCGGCCCGTACTTTTTTTTGAAATCTTCAAGAAATTTAAAAGATAAAGCCACTATATCCTCCGGTCTGTCCCTAAGCGGAGGTATATGAATAGGTATCACATTAAGACGATAATATAAGTCTGCTCGGAAAGTCCCGTCTTGAGTCATCTTCTGCAGGTCTTTATGAGTTGCGGCAATCAGCCTGAAGTCAAGTTTTCTGTCCACATGGCTCCCCAAGCGCCTTACTTCATAAGTCTCCAAAACTCTAAGGAGCTTAGACTGGAGGGAGAACGGGAGTTCGGCAATCTCATCCAAAAACAGCGTGCCACGGTGGGCAGCTTCAAACAAGCCTATTTTTCCCTCAGCATTTGCACCTGTAAAAGCTCCCTTTTCATAACCAAATAATTCTGATTCGACAAGATGTTCAGGAAAGGTTGCGCAGTTTACTGCGATAAAAGGTTCACCGGCCCGTTTACTGTGACGATGCAAGTACTTGGCCAAAATTTCCTTGCCGGAACCGGTCTCGCCATACAGAACAACAGTGCTGTCTGTCTGAGCTACGGCGTGGGCCTGCAATAGCAGTTGCCGCATGGCTTTACTCTCAGCTACAATTGTGTCAGTATCTAACACATAGCTGCGCAGGTACTCCATTTCCCGCTTGCGGCGGTTGATTAACTCACGTTCTTCCGGACTTGTGCATTTGTCGGCAATATCTATCGTTCTCCCTGTTGTCAAAACCAGAATAACATTTCCTTCATCGTCCATGATGGGGGTGCTGGTAGACATTTGCTTAAAGTTAAGCCTGGTAGTTAATTCTCCTTTTACAACGCACTTTTTTTCTACAGCTTCTAAGGCATATGATTTTGTATAATAGCCTTTATTAACAAGATCACGTATATTAGACTTCAGGAGCTGATCCAAAGACATGTCGAGCGTCAAGGCAGTCGTCGAATTGGAAAGCAATACATTACCGTACTGGTCAGTTACAAATATTGGATCAGGCAACTTATCAAAAATCTGATCCAGATTCTGTTTGGCAAGTTGATAATTACGCCCCGTTTTCTTAGTATTCCGCGGCACAACATCACCCTCTCTGAGCATACATGTCCCAGCATTGTTCAACACAAAGTGACAAATTTCCTGCTTGCTCTTGCCTTTTATTTTAACTGTCACAACGCATTCTGAAACCAGCTGTTAGCAACCATTGAACATACAAAACAGTCCCACATATTTGTGAAACTGTTTTGCATTGATTGTTCAGTTATACCGCCCGTATTTTTCTACAGCGTCAAAGAAAGCTTTAACATTCTCGTGCTTGGCGTTCATCGGCAGGTTGCAGCCTGAAGAATACATCAGTCCTTCGCCATTGCGGAATGTAGTAAGCAGTTTCTTGGCGTACTCGTCTAATTCACTGGGAGATGCCACAGTAAACAGCGCCGGACTTACATCCCCTTTTATAGAACAATGTCCTTTCAGGATGTCGTGAGCTTTAAAAATATCGGTGGCACTGTCCAACTCAAGCACAAATTTAGCTTTCGGCAAATCTAAGAAATACTCCAGGTTTTTTGTCCAGTCGGCATCAAAATGCAGAATAGGCACAATATTTTTTTCCGCCAGCCGCTCAACCATCACTTTGAGCTGGGGCCAGACAAACCGTTCAAAATGCTTCTTGCCGATAAACTGACCGGCGCCTCTGACCCCGCCAATAAACACCCGGTTATTGCCGGTTGTCTTCACGGCTGCTTCACAACCGGCGATAATGGCGTCATTGATAATCCACAATAATTCTTCCACTTGGTCGCCAATCTGAAACATGTCTTTATAAAACCGGTCCATAGAACGCGTCATGGAAAGATTGTCAAAAGGAAGTACGCCCATTATGGCGCCCCAGGTTAAACTTTGTCCACGGGCTTGGCTGCGGTCAATTTCATCTTGGCGGAGCCGGGCCATTTCTTGCATACCTGCCAGCACTTCCTCCCGGTTTACCTGATGAGCTCTTTCCAGAAAAGTCAGACGGTATTCCATAAACCCATTTTCTTTGATGATGGAGTAATCATCCCGGGTCATTGCTTCGAATTCATGAATTTGGTACTGTGCATTGTCAGCCAATTCCTTACCGGGCATTCTAAACCGCCCCGGACCGCATTTAGTGGCCACCGGCCCAATACGCCCGTGGAGCATATAAGCATTGCTGTCCCAGACAGGAAAAGCCTCCCATACTTTTTGCATAGCCTCCTGGGCTTTATCCCAGTTCCACAGGAACTCCTTGTTGGTCATCCCCACAAATTGTCCGGCATATTGTTCAATGATAGGGGCACAAACCACGCGGTCCACCGGCTCAAGATTAATGGTAGCCACAATTCTTTCTTCCGCAGTCATTACATCAGCCATTTGATTCACCTCTAAATAAATTTTTATCTATACTATCTCTGCAACTTTTTGCACATCGGCTGCAGTGGTAGCCAATTGTTGCATTGAAACTGAAATCTCGCAGGTGGCTGCCGCCTGCAGACTGCCTAACTCAGCTGTTTTTGCTAACGTGTCAACCACATAACCGGTATCGCGCTGGATGGTCTTCAAAATGGCGGCAATATCCTTGACTGAGTTGCTACTATTGGCAGCCATCTTGCGAATTTCTTCCGCCACAACAGCAAACCCCCGTCCATATTCGCCGGCTCTTGCCGCTTCAATGGCTGCATTTAGCCCCAATAAATTGGAATTTGCCGCAATATCACTGACAAAACGCAAGATGTCTGTCGTCTTGTTAATATCAGCTAATACCCGTTCGCCGCCCAAACGTACATTGGTCAGGTCTTCTGCCAGCTTGTTAGCCGATACCGTTAAGTTTTCGGCTGTAACACTCAGTTGCTGAGCAGTAGCTGCTATAGTGTGGGCAGCATTTTGCAGTACTTCATGGGTGTGCATGCTTATGGCCGTGCCGATAATGCCAATAAACTGTTGGTTCTCATCAAATACCGGCCTAACAATAGCCTTCACGGGAATGCCATATACTTCTCTCGGCAGCTCTTTAACAACCTTTTGCTTTGTTTTAATACATTCCAGCATCGCACCACCTTTGGCAATCTCACCGATTTTTACATTGGCATGAAATGTAGTGGCCGGCACATAATGAAGGATTTTCCCCTGAATGTCACATACCATCACCGAACAGTCAAATGCGTTCAGGTCCCGGAAAACTTCAGCTGCGTTAATAACCTCGTCCAAAGTCATAATTCCAGCTCTCCTTTTTGTAACACAACTTTAATATTGGCATCTGCAAAATATTGCTACTGCATGTAAGTAAACTCGGTATATGCAAAAGCAATTTTTATGCCAACAGCAATAAACATTAAGAATAGAGCAATTTTGTTACGACATGCCGCAATTGAACCGCCCCTCGCTGTACCTATTTCGCAACATTTCATAAATTCAAAAAATAAGGATGTACCAAAATCGGTACATCCTTCAGACTATTAAAAAATTCTATGTTCACAAGTGATTGACTGCCGAACTGCTTTATATGGATTTGGGAAATATTCCGACTGTACATCTTGACGCACAAATCAAGGTTCCGTTTTCATCAGTTATTTTTATCTCCCATACCATGGTTGTTTTCCCTTTATGGATTGGTATTCCGACGGCCGTAACAACACCGTCTGATTTAGACCGTATATGGTTGGCATTTATTTCGATTCCTACAACATATTTGGTAGTTTTATCAACCAGATTGTATGTCCCCATACTGGCCACAGTTTCAGCTAAAGCAACCGAAGCGCCGCCATGCAATAAACCATGCGGCTGCCGAGTGGCATGATTAACCGGCATAGTAGCCACAGCCCGCTCCTCAGATAACTCAACAATCTTGATACCTAATGCTTCTAAAAGCGTATCTTTGAATACCCCTTGTTCCCCTGTCATTTATAAACCCCCACTATAATCAGCATTGTATAAGACAGTTTATCTTTAGCCAGTTGGCTATAGTTGTTTATTCTATTGTACTATAAATACTTGGTGTGAAGCATTACATTTTTAAATGTACCACTTCCGGTACATTAGAGTTGTAGTTAATCCCGCTGCCTGTATTCCGGAGTTAAAACATTTTTTAACAACGTATAAAAAAACAGTAGCATAAAAACTACTGCCTTTTGCTTTGGCTGTGTTCGCCGCTTCATCACCGAAACGGCATTTTTATTATACACCTGCAGCCTAAAAACTTTAATATTAGCTCTGGATTTAGCGGCCAGACTTATATGACACTCGTTTTACTGCTTCCTCAAAGCCAAAATAATGATCCAGACTATATTTTCCCGGACCAACAAATGCCGCTGCGAAAAAGCTTATCCCATCTTCCAATGATTGCGACGCCTTAGCCAAACCTTTACCATCAATCATCTGGCTGGTAAAAGCCACCAACATATTGAAAAATAATAAAAAGCAGGCAGGACGGTAAAACAGGCCAAGCGCAAACAGCAAGCCCCCGCCAAACTCAGCAAAACTGGACATGAAGCCCCAAAAAACCGGTGCAAAAGTAATTCCAAAAGTGCTCATAGCTTGGCCGAGTCCCAACCATTTCGCACTGCCGCCGATGATCTTGGGCCATCCATGCCACATAAACATGCCACCAAGCCCAAGTCGAAATACCAAAAGAGCCAGGTCACGAAAATTCGATAATAATTCGGCAAGTAATTGCAGTAGTTGTTTCATTAAGCACGTCTCCTTAAACGTATATTTATTACATTATGTAACTAAATTTATTATATCAAATTATTGCCACTTAGCCAGAACTTTTATTATATAGTATCCAATAAAGATTTACAGGCGTGTTGTTAGTATAAGCGTAAGTCAAGCGCCAGCGGTGGAGCGTTACTAACAACACGCCTAGAAAAAAATCTTTATTGGATTTCATATAGATTTACCATTCTTCTTTTTTTCGATATACTGTTCCTTGAAACATGGCCACCAAAGCATTCTGCTCGTCGGTAATATTTACAACATAGTGACCCAGCTTATGGTTCAGTGAAACTTCCCTTGCCTCGGCAAATAATACCCCTGTGTCAACCGCTTTCATATACGCAATACTGGCGTTAATTCCCATGGCTATTCTGCCATGGGAATTGGATGCTACAGCAAAGGCAAAATCCGCCAGCGTAAAAATAGCTCCGCCGTGAACTGTTTTGGCTCCATTCAAATGATAATCTTCTATCACCATTTTTACCTTGGCATATCCTTCGGCAGCCTCCAGCAATTCAATACCGGCATGTTTAGCAAATTGATCATTGTCTGACAAAAATTGTTTAATGTTTTTCACACATATCCCTCAATCCGCCCAAAAGGCAATATTTCCTCTTATCCGTATTGCGGAGAACCACTAAATGTCAGTTTTACTTTGAATACGCTTCGCTCACAATACAAAAACTCCTGCAAATCTGATTGGAATTTTGCAGGAACCTTTTTGCCTGGATGCCGCCCCTGCAGCGTCAGGCAATTTTCTTCTGGAATTTAAT
Organism: Sporomusaceae bacterium ACPt; assembly: GCA_041428575.1. Taxonomy (GTDB): domain Bacteria; phylum Bacillota; class Negativicutes; order Sporomusales; family Sporomusaceae; genus Sporomusa_D; species Sporomusa_D carbonis. The sequence goes on along the minus strand of CP155570.1, from coordinate 606,418 downwards.
AATACTAATAATAAGGGTAGCGAAAATAAAGACAATAAGCGCTAATGTCTGTGACCATAAAAAGTTAATGCCAATTCCTTTTAATATAATACCTCTGATAATCTCCAGATAAAATGTCAGCGGTAAAACATTCCCCAGCAGGTAGAAAAAGCTGGGCATAGCTTCGCGGGGAAACATAAATCCGGACAACAGCACACTGGGTAAAAACACAAAAAATGACATTTGCATGGCCTGCATTTGCGTTTTGGCAACAGTCGAAATGAGCACGCCAAGAGTCAAGGAAGCAATAATGAATAACGATGTAAGGCCATAAAGAAGGCCTAAACTGCCCCGCAAGGGCAGGTCAAATACCAGAATGCCGACCATAAGCGCCAAAGTTGCCTGAACATAACCGACAAAAATATAGGGAATAATCTTGCCTAACATTAATTCATGCGATTTCATCGGCGTCACAATAAGCTGTTCCAGCGTCCCTCGCTCCCGTTCTCTGACAATAGCCATGGATGTGATCATAACCATGGTCATGGTCAAAACAATGCCCAGTATGCCTGGCACCATATAGAAAGCCGACACAAAATCCGGGTTGTACCAGGGGCGTATCCTAATATCATACGGCGCAGCCAGCACTTTGCCGCCCATACTTTGCATCTGTTTGGCCAGTATTTCTTGTGACTTGATTTGGCCAATCATTTGGGCAGTGCTCATCGCGGTCGATGCCGCCAGCGAATCGGAAGCGTCAACAATGACCTGCACCGAGGCCGTTCTACCGTGCTTGATACTTTCGGTAAAGTCGGGAGGTATAATAATCCCTACCTTAGCTTTTCCTTGCTCAATATGGTTAGTTACGTCCTGATAATTGGCGGCAATATATTTTATGTCAAAATATTCGCTGGCCTGAAAGGAGGAAAGCAGGTCGCGCCCTTCCTGCTGCAACGATTGATCAAACACAATTGTTGACAGATGTTTGACATCGGTATTTATCGCAAACCCAAACAGCAATAGTTGGATAATGGGCATGACCACCATCATGGCGAATGTTAGACGGTCCCGCCGCATCTGTATAAATTCTTTCATTAAAAGCGCCCGGAGCACTCTCATGCCATCAACTCCTTGCGGTGTGATTGTACGTAAAATACAAATACGTCCTCAAGCGAGGGGGAAATAATTTTATATTGGTATGCTGCAAACGCTGCCAGCTGGTCAGGCAAAACCAGTGCATGAATGCTGGTCCCATATGGGTACATATCCAAAGCCTTGATATTTTTGGTTGTAAGTTCTTCTAACAGGCCCATCGGGTTTACAGCAGGTATTTCGAGCAGCAAACCGGGGATATTTTTTTTTAACTGATCAGGTGCATCACTGGCAATAAGATTGCCTTCAAAAATAAAGCCGATTTCATCACAATGTTCGGCTTCGTCCATAAAATGCGTTGTCACCATAACGGTTGTACCGTCTACTGCCAAATTATAGATTATATCCCAGAACATCCGCCGGGATTTGGGATCAACACCGCCTGTAGGTTCATCGAGAAACAGGATCGGCGGTTTGTGCAATATTGCGCAGCCTAAGGCCAACCGCTGTTTATAGCCGCCGGACAAATTGGCGGCCATATCATTTTGTCGGTGCTTAAGACCGGCCATATCCAGCATTTCTTCGATCCGGTTCTTCCTCATATCACGGGACAAGCTGTACATCCCGGCGTAAAATTCGAGATTTTCCAGTACCGTCAGGTCATCATACAAACTGAATTTTTGTGACATATAACCGATTTTAGTTTTAATGGCTTCGCTGTCCCGGGCAAGATCCAGCCCGAGTATAGTTCCACTGCCTGATGTGGGTTCAAGAATGCCACACAGCATTTTAATGGTGGTGGACTTTCCTGACCCATTAGGCCCAAGAAAACCGTAAATACTGCCTTGCTTAATCGCAATGTTGACGTTATTTACTGCTGTAAAGGAGCCAAACCGCTTTGTCAAATTGACGCTCTCTACCGCATGCATGATTAACCCCCCTCGCTGGCTAACGCCACAAACACATCTTCAAGGGTGGGTTCAATTTCCTTTAACTCGGTTATCAGCACGCCGGCACGCTGCAATGCATCTGTTACGCCGGCCATTGCGTCGGCCGGATTGTCAACAGCCAAGTGATACTTATTGCCAAAGGGACTTTTCACTACAGTATCATCAAGCATGGACCGGCTGGCGTCAACGATGGCTTGAGAGCGTTTGACCTCAATCCGCTGCGCCTCGATAGCGTCAGGACGTTGCCCCTCCTCTACCAAGCTTTGACGGGATTGCGCGGCAAGCAGCGAATTATAGGCTACATCATGGTTGGAGTTGGCGGCATCCAATTGTTGTGCCGAAATGGCCCCCTCTTTATACAAAGCCCGCAACCGTTCTAAATCATTTTTTGCCTTGTCATAGACTGCCTGGGCTGCCGATAAATTGGCGGCAGCTTCGCTTCTTTCCTGGCTGCGGGAACCTTTTTCCAAATCCTCCAGTTGGGCCTGGGCCTTAGCCAATGCCGCCTGATCACGCAAAAGCTGCGCCTCCAAATCGGGACGGGCAATCCGGACAACTACCTGACCGGCGGTCACACTGTCGCCTGCTTTTATCGACAGTTCGGTTACATATCCGCTCACTTTGGGAGTAATATCAGCCCTGGTTACTTCAACCGTCCCTGTTGCCGTAATTCCCTCATCCTTGTGCCCGAACAATTTATAACCCGCAACCAGTGCAAGCAACAAAAATATGCTAATTCCCGCAATCAGTTTTTTATTCATAATTAATTCTCCTTACTCCGTTAAGGTAAATGCTCAAGGCCTGATTTAAGTAACTCTCGTCAAGATCTTCAGCCGCCGGCAGAAAGTTTTGCGCCAGCGGTTTGGCAATAAAGTAAAAATTCATAATACCGGCCAGCGAGATAGCAGCATAAGCAGGGTCAAGGGTAGGGCTAAAATAACCGCTAGCCACTCCCTCGGCAAAAGATTTATATATGAATGAATAAGCCTGACTAAGATACTTCTTTATTACTGTTTCAAAACAAGCGGTCGGATTGGTAAGCTCGGTGTGCAGCAACCGGATTAAAAACGGATTCTGTTTGTGTAACACGTTTACCGCTTTAGTATAATAACGGATTCGCGCTTCGGGCGTGAGCTGCATCTTTTCAGCAGCGCTTATAGCCTCGGCAATACGGGAAAAATTAGCTTCCAGCACGGCTTCATAGAGACCTTCTTTGCCCCCAAAATGATAGGATATGAGCGCGCTGTTCACCCCGGCCGTTTCGGCTAATTCTCTGATTGATACGGCAGTAAAACCTCTTTTCGCAAACAAAGATGTTGCTGCTTCGATAAGTTTTGTCCGTGAATCTTTTTCCATCTGGGCGCCTCCTTTTTTAATCAATCGATTGATTAAATCGTATCACATACCTCTCTTATTTGTCTATTACTTTTTCTCTTTTCTTTATATTCGAACGGAAATCAGGTAAAGCACCCCGCGTTCCAACGGTACGGCGTCTATGCCAGAGGGCGAAGCCGCTTTTTCCGCTTCAGCGGTATGGCGGACGTACGATAATCCCCGTATTTATGTCCTGTGCCGGAAAAGCCGACCCGCCAGGGCGGTTCTGGACATAAAGCGGATTATCGGATGGCCGCCTCCCCCGTCCTGAGAGCGGGCGGAGTTAGGGGGGCGACCGGCGGTGAGTGGAGCGGCGGGAGGACGGCCATGCGGAAGACGCGCCGGCGGCTTAAGCGCCGCCCGCACCGACCAATATTTATTTAAAATTCTCACCCATTAGTGGACTAATACTACGTCATTCCGGGTTTCCTTCACCTTGAATAATGCGGTTGGCAGAGCACGGAGTACACCGCACACACTCATTTTCATGTTGCATGACCTGACCTAAAACACCTTGTACTTCCTTAATAGTATCATAATTTATCCGATAAAATATCCATTTTCCATCCCGCCGGTCCTCCAAAAGACCGGCGTATTTCAAAATTTTCAGGTGATGCGAAATAGCCGGCTGCGATTTATCAAAAGCATCCATTATATCGCATACACAGAGTTCCTTACCTAGCAGCATCTTGATAATATCCAAACGGACCTCATCGCCTAAAGCTTTGAAGATTAAAGCACTTTTTTTCATTTCTGCACCTCATAAAAACCTAACCCTATAAAGTTCCTCAGCAAGTCATTAACAAATACGATCAATATGTATATACGATAAATCTTTCTAAATCTAATGTCAATGCACTCTGGAATATCTAATGCATAGTTCAGTCACTGTTTGATATAAACCGGGTTTTCTTCATGATGGCCGGAACCTATGGATTTACTCATACATAAAATAACAATGTGATCCCCAGATTATCTTAAAAGGAGGATTTTGAACATGGGTTTTGGTGGCTTTTGTGGCGGTGGCCGTGGTAGTTGGTGGATTATCATAATTATCATTATTATCTTGCTCTTTTGGGCTGGCTGGGAAGACGAAACGATTTAGTAAATAACTGAAACTAAAACACATACGGTTTCCGCACAAAAAGGGGCAGTGCTGCCGGCAACCGGCATCCTGCCCCTTTTCTATCATTTACCTACTCTTCCTAATGATACGGAAATTATTTTTGTTTTCCTCTTTTGTTGTGCATTCCATAAATGTGCCAGCCACACATTAACTTGTAAAGGAATTGGTCTTTACGTAAGTAATAACCTCAGGCGTTATACTTAAAGATTCAGGTCCGTTTTCAGTCATAACAAAACTGTTTTCAGTCCCAATAGCCCCTTCAGGAAATACAAATTTGGGTTCAAGAGCAAAAGTCATCCCTGGCATAATCGGAGTCTTGAATCCCTTAGCCAGTATCGGCCATTCATCTAACTCCAGACCTATTCCATGGCCAATAAATTTAACCTTGTCTTCCTTGTAACCCATAAAGTTATCTTTATACCCCATTTCTTCTGCCAGCTTAACAGCCAGGAGATAGGGTTCCTCTGCCGGAGTTCCCGGTTTCATAACTTTAAGTATTTCCGATTCAATCAGTACTGCATCTTCAAATGCCTTAACCATCCGGGGGTTAAGCTCCCCTATACAGAATATCCGGGTTTGATCACCGGTATAACCTTGAATTACACAAGTATAATCTATATAAATGGCTTCATTGCGGTTTATTCTTTTCCAGCCGGCCCCTTGGGGGTGAGATACGGTTACACCTAGTCCGCCAACCGGCCCGTCAAAAAAATTAGGGCAAAATCCACTATTTCCGGTACATATATTTCCGAAAAAGAAATCCTGATTGAACGCTCTCATTTTGCGGCCACCCGAATAGCCACGTTTACGCATTTCCGCCTCAAATAATGCAGCCAATTCAATCTCTAACATTCCTTCATGTAAAAACGACGGTACAGCTAAAAACGCCTTATCAATAACACCTAAGGCATTACGGATAAGTTCAATTTCATAAGACGATTTAACAGCGCGGATTTCTTTAATGGCTGGCGAAATATCACTAAATTCAGTATTAGGGAAAATCTTTTTGTACGTTTTATAAATGTTAAATGGCAATACATCTAACTCAAGCCCTATTTTATCAAAACCGGTATAATTAAATGCAGCAAGAATTCCGGGAATTTCTTTTGGACTTTTAAGGGAAACAACGTTTTTTAAAGGCGACTCTTCCTGACCGCGCCTCAAGCTTTTTTTTACCATGAGTACCGGCTCACCACCGGCAGGTATATATAAAAATGAATTTTGTACTGTACCGGTAAAATAAAACATATCACTGTTCAGGACAATAATTGCTCCATCAAGTCCCTGGTCTGTTAACTTTTTTTGAAAATTATAAGTTCTTGTCTCAATTTCTGATTTTGGGGTAAAATCCATACCCAATCTTCCTCCCTATTTTGAAACGGTAGGTTGCAGCCCCCCACTACTTACATTTCCTTTGCAGGAACCGGCCCCCGCGAAAGCGCAATTTTACCGGTCCGGACAATTTCAATAATTCCAAAATCCAGCAGCACTTCGCAAAAAGCATCAATCTTGCTTTCCTCGCCGGCAAGCTCAATAGTCATGGTTTCCCGGTTTACATCGACAATTTTGGCCCGAAAAATCTCTACAACATCGACCAAATCAGAACGGTTCACTTTACTGGCTTTAACTTTGATAAGGGCCAGTTCCCGTTGAATCGAATCAACATATGTAAGATTGACAATCTTAATAACATCAACCAGCTTGGACAACTGGTTAACTACCTGTTCCAATTCAATTTCATCATCAACCTCAACACCTATAGTAATCCGGGTTGTATCGGCTTCCTCGGTATGTCCGGCGGCAATACTTTCAATGTTAAAAGCCCGGCGGCTAATAAGTCCTGATATGTGCGTCAATACGCCCGGCCTGTTTTCTACTAAAACAGCTAAGGTATATT